>JAUHXW010000043.1 GCA_030426705.1 Gammaproteobacteria bacterium | reverse complement strand
GCACGGGTGACCCAAACCGTTTCTTCGAGCTGGATTACTTCTCCAATCCAAATATACAGTGTGGTGGAGGTCCATGCGGTATACCTGGGACTGCTGACAATGTCAGCGTTATAAACCAGTTTAAAAGCTGGGTTGCTGATTACAGGTCAACTGTTTCAACAGCCCCCAATCCACCTGATTACTCATTGATTTTAACTGATATGGATGGTGATGGTGTGCTTGATGATACCGACGAGTTTCCTTTTGATGCCACTGAAACCACCGATAGTGATGGTGATGGTGTTGGCAATAACAGTGATGCTTTTCCGAATGATGCCACAGAGCAGTTTGACACTGACCAGGATGGTTTAGGGAATAGAATTGACAACGATGACGATAACGATGGTGTCGTCGATAACCAGGATGCCTTTCCTTTGGATGATAGTGAAAGCCAAGACTCAGATTTGGACGGCGTCGGTGATTCTGCCGATGCTTTTGTGTTCGAAAACTCCGAAAGCGCTGACAGTGATGCTGATGGTGTTGGTAACAACAGCGAAACAGATGATGACAATGATGGTATTCCAGATGTTTCAGATACGCTACAGGATCTGCTGGTAATCAGTGTAGGTAACAACCGGATTTTACGATTTGATGCCCAAACCGGATTGGCTAAAGGTATTGAGATCCTTCCCACCGATGGATTGCTCACATTCCAATCGGACATGGCTTTGGATCAAACCAGACAAATGCTTTACTATTCATCAGCAAGTAGTGTTCGCGCACATGATTTACTCAACCGCGACAGCACTACAAGCTTGACCCTACCAGCCTATTCAGACGGCTCTGCACAACTTGGCACCGGCTTTCCTACGGCGCTCGAACACAGCTATCAAAACGGCAGTCCACATCTATACGTGTCAAAACTCCGCTCAACGACTATCAGTGATTATTTTCTGCAAAACCCACGCTTTCCACAGGAAAGCACATTTGCTGAGTTGGCTGATGATGAAGATGATACCGAAAATGTCATTGATATGTATTGGCACAACGACCAGATGTACGTATTGAGTCAAATCACCAATGCCTTCAATATTTCTCAAAGTGGAACCACAGTTAATACCATTGGCAATACCAATTTAACCTGGCTGCACGATCCCTACGCTTTTGTGGTCAATGATGGCTTGATGATTCATACCGATCAAAGACGCAATAAATTATTGATGACAGATGTTCAGACGGGCAGTTATGGCGGTATTTTTGCTGATTTAATTGCCCTGGGCTACTCAAACCCAACCGGCATAGAACTCACCAATGATGGCCGCCTATTGGTGGCAGCCAGTGATCAAAATGTGATTTTACAATTTGATGGTTTAAGCGGTGAGTTTTTGGGTGAACTGGTCAGTGGTTTTGGATTGGACCAACCGCACAAAATCTTGCTTGTGCCACAACTTCAGGATCGTTTTCACGAGGATGCAGATAAAGTGTTGCGCCCCAATGCGGGTAATTGGTACAACCCCGCCAGCTCAGGTCGTGGCTTTAACATCGGTATTTTTAATAACCGATTACAGGTTTTGTGGTTCACATACGATGATGATGGCAACCCCATTTGGTATACCGCTGCTGATTTCCTGATTGGACATGACTTTGAAGCTGATTTACTTAAAACCAAACAACACCAAGACGGCACGGTGACTTTTGAAACAATAGGTCAAATCACCCTTGAATTCAGCAATGAAAGAGAGGCCCTGATGAGTTGGCAAATCGGCCCGGACTCAGGAGAGGAATCTATTCAATGGTTACAATTCAGCCTGGAACCAGATGTTGATAGTTACACCGGCATGTGGACCCGACCAGATGCACCAGGCTGGGGCACAGCAGTCATCAACAATGGTGACAAAACTGTAGTCATACCCTTTATTTACGATGATGATGGCGAACCCAGATGGGTCATCAGCGATGTGGCTGAAGGCTTTCAACCTTTTGAGTTCAACATGAATACGTTTTTCAGTGACACTTTATGCCCAACTTGCAGTGGAGAAAGTGATTATCGATTGGAATCATCGGGAACAATGAATTTTGATTTGTCCAACCAACCCTATTGGAGCAGCGATTTTATCTGGCCTACGCCTTTATCCGGAGGGTGGGATTTGAATCAAACCGATCTGGTCAGAATCTCCAGCGAACCAACCAGGCCGAGGTAATACTCGAACAACTGAGCACCCTGGATACATTCAATGGTGCTCAGTCTTTGTGTTTATATCTTTCCTTACTCTTTGATGCCAGCCAATTTAAACAGAAACATATAATCCTGAGCGGTTTCCTTGTAATAGGCAAAACGACCAGAAGCCCCGCCATGACCGGTTTCCATATTGGTTCTGAGTAACAATAAATTATCATCAGTTTTCAATTCGCGTAATTTAGCGGCCCATTTGGCTGGTTCCCAATATTGAACCTGCGAATCATGTAAACCGGTGGTTATGAGTAAATTGGGATAATCTTGAGCCTTGACCTGGTCGTATGGTGAATAAGACAGCATATATTCGTATGAATCCTTGTTTTTTGGATTACCCCACTCATCAAATTCGCCTGTGGTTAATGGTATACCTTCATCCAACATGGTAGTAATGACATCAACAAAAGGTACATCAGCAATCATGCCGTGGTACAAGTCACCTGCCATATTGGCCACTGCACCCATCAACAATCCACCAGCACTACCGCCCCAGGCATAAACACGATTCGCATCACCGTAATCTTCAGCCAATAAAGCCTTGGTGGTATCGATGTAATCATTGAAAGTATTGATTTTATTGAACATTTTTCCGTCTTCATACCATTGACGGCCTTTGGCCTGTGAGCCTCTAATATGTGGGATGGCATAAATAAAGCCACGATCCAGTAAAGACAGTCGGCTTAATGAGAAGCTGGGATCAATTGATGAGCCATAAGAGCCGTAGGCATAAATCAAAATGGGTCTTTGGTTCAATTCACCCAAACCTTTTTTGTAAACCATGGATACGGGTACTTTGGCACCATCACGTGCTGTAATTTCCAGGCGTTGAGACTGGTAATCTTCAGGTTTATATTCGCCATTGATTTTATCCTGCTTGAGTAATTTCTTTTCATCAGTGTTCAAGTCTATTTCCCAGTCGCTACCTAATTGAGTCAAAGAATCATAGGTGTACCGCATGGTGTTCTGGTTTTGTTCCGGGTTGTAGGCAACACGCATGGTGTAAGTGGCTTCATCAGATTGAATCAATTTGGATTCGCCCGTTTCCCAATTCATGGCTTTAATGTGTCTGATTCCATCTTTGCGCTGTTCGACCACCAACCAATCTTTAAATGTTTCCACGTCATAAATCAGGGTCTCATCATCATGAGGAATGATTTCCTGCCATTTTGATTTATCGTTGGATTCGCCAATAGGCGCTTTCATTACCCTTGAATTCAAAGCGTTCCAATTGGTTTTGATGATCCATTCACCATTAAGGTCTTCAACGCTGTATTCGTGTTTAGGCTCTCTGGGTAAAACTGATTGAAACTCTCCAGTGGGATCATTGGCATCCAGATAAAATATTTCAGTCAAAGTGGTCGCACCCGTGTAAATCATGATGTAATCTTTTGAACGTGAGGTGTAACAGGCGGTGTAAAACGTGTTGTCTTTTTCCTCATAAACCAGCACATCATTTTCAACTGGTGTGCCTAATTCATGCCTGAAAACCTGATAAGGCAATAAAGTGGTTGGGTGTTTACGGGTATAGTAGACTGTTTTGTTGTCTTTCGCCCATGCAATGGAGCCAGTGGTGTTTTTAATCACATCAGGCAAAAACTCGCCGGTGGTCAAATTTTTGAATCGAATGTCATATTGCCTCCGACTAACGGTATCTTCAGAAAAGGCATAAATGTTATGGTCATGACTGATACTTTGGCTGTTTGATGCATAATAGCTGTGGCCTTTAGCCAGTTCATTGACATCAATCAAAACCTCCTCATCAGCTTCTAGGGAACCCTCTTTACGCACGTAAACCGGATATTCCTCGCCTTCGTTGTATTTGCGGTAATACCAATATTCACCCAGTTTATAAGGAACTGATTCATCATTTTGTACAATGCGATTGATGATTTCATGGTAAAGACGGTCAGTAAACGCATTGTGCTCCGCCATGGTTTTTTCCAAATAATCATTTTCTGCATTGAGGTAAGCCAAAACATCAGCATCAGAGCGGGTGTCATCTCTGAGCCAATGGTAATTATCAATACGGTCCATGCCATGTTCCTTGAAGACATGAGCTCTTTTTTCAGCTTTAGGTGGTAAGTTTTTAGTCATGGTTTGTTCAGTCATTTCTGCTTGTTCTTTTTCAGTGTCAACTACTTCAGTAACAGCTTGCTCCTGAGATTGATTTTGACATGCCATCAGCAACATCAATAGCACGCCGCATAACAGGTTTTTCATATATAACCTCAATTTAAAACCGAGATAGCTTACTATAAAACCACTGTTCCAATAACTGTTTCGAAAAAAACATGACTAAAGTAATGATTTTTTGTAATGTATTTGGAAAACTAGGGTCTTTTCGAGCATGAGCATTAAAGAACGCAAATTTGACGCATTACTGGGTATCTACTACGAAGACCTCTATCGGTTTGCGTTTTGGTTAGGTAAAGACGAACACACGGCCAAAGATCTGGTCCAAGAAGCTTATTTGCGTGCCTGGCGCGCCATTGATTCACTTAAGGATGAAAAAGCAGCCAAGAGTTGGATTTTTACCATTTTGCGCCGGGAATTTGCACGCCAGTTTGAGAAGAAAAGACCCGTCACCAACAGCATAGATGACATGACCTATGACATTGAAGACCAAAGACAACAAAGCCCGGATGAAATCATGGACATTAAACTCACCAGACAGGCCATGATGAATCTTGATGCAAAGTATGCAGAACCTTTGATGCTACAGGTCATTGGTGGTTTCAGTTGTGATGAAATCGCAGAACAGTTAAACATCAGTCAAGGCGCAGTGATGACCCAATTATTCCGTGCCAGAAAGCAACTCACTGCACACATGAACAGGGAAAGTAAAGTAGGTAACAAATCATGAATTATTTTGAATTTATCAACATTTTACAAGCAGATCCGTATTCGAAGAATCCTGAATTTTTAAAAGCCATTAAGAACGATGCGCGCTGTGGTCATGCCTATGAGCAAGCCATGAAAAAAGAACGGCTTATTGAGGATGCTTTGAATATACCTGTGCCTAAAATTGAAATAGAGCACATCCGCTTCAAGCAAACTCAAATTAAACAGCAAACTCGAAAAAATTACTTTTTTGCCGCTGCCGCGTCACTGTTTTTGCTGTTTGGTGCCGGGTTATTTCTGCTTTCAAACAACCAACAATCTGATTTGGAAAATTTTATCCATGAAGCCTTATTGATGGAACCAACTGTTTATATGTCAGATAATGAAATTCCACATGCTGAGCTTGAACCGCTGTTTGCCAGCATCAACACCACCATTGATGGCGACTTGGGGCAGGTTCATTTCATGAAGTTGTGTCCCACCTTGGATGGCAAAGGGGCTCGCATGGTATTCATGAATGAACTGAATCAGCCCATCACTGTACTGTACATGCCCAATTCTCCTGTGGAAGAAGCCATAGACATGCAAATGGATGGCTTCACAGGCAGGATTGTGGCGCTTGAGCAAGGTTCAGCCGCCATCATTGCCCGTCCACATGAAAGCACTGCTCAAATTGAAGACACGCTCAAAAGCACATTAAAGCCGCTGCTTTAACAGGCTCTGAAAGATTTGAAAATAATTGTAGAAAATATCAATTTTCGTTACTTTGGTATCCATCCGTTGTTAAAATACGCATAATTTAATCTCAATTATTCAGCTTCAAGGGGCAAATATGATAAACCACAGGATCACATGGGTGATGGCTTCTATGCTGTCAGTCTTCACAGCTGGTGCGCAAGAAAACACAACTGTTTCGGGGTCAGAAGACCAAATTAATTTTGCTTACTCTGGTGACGATACCAGATTGGGAATTGGTGTCGACAATGAAGGAGAAATCATCGGTGAGTTTCTGAAATCCTTTAACACCGACTGGGACAGCAACTGGATGGGAGAAATCTGGCTGTCAGACGGTGCTGGAGGTTTGAAACTTGACTACCACAGAATTTCTGGTGCCAATGAAAAAGGTGACCTGATAAATAATGAAGACAACATCCGTATTTGGAAGTATTTTGCGGCAGTTGATCAAAACACCTTTGATGATCGCAAATTCACCGTTGGTTTTGGTTCAGAAGCTCAGAATAAATTCTGGAATGTTAACCTCAGCTCAGCCATTTCCGGTTCTCGATTGGCGAGCCAAACTTCAAACACAGTGGTTTCTGATATTTTTGGCCAACTCGATGGCCGTGATTTTGTCCAGGAACAAACCGTGGAAACCATCATTCGTAATTATGAACACCCTTATGATTGGGGTTTAGGTGGCCGCATTGGTAAATACTTTGAGAATTCTTTGGTTCGATTAACCGGTGGTCTTGATTATGAGCAAGGCGACTTTGATTCGGATCAATTTACCGGTTCTGTTCGTCTGGAAAAATACTTTAAAGACACAGGACACAGTTTAGCTTTGTCGTTGGAACAAGTGGAAAAATCGGGTGATTTTGAAATTGATAAATCCGACACCCGTGCCAATTTAATGTACCGTTATGATTTTGGCCAATCTTACAAACCCACCAAAGTTGATGAAGAAGTTCAGGTTATTGACCAGGAACTTTTGGACCAACTGAAACAGGAAAAAAGACAGTTGGTACAAAACCAGGTAGATTTGTCTTCTATGGCATTTTTCGATCTGGATGAATCCGAAATCAGATCTGATGCAGCAGCTGAACTTAAGTCATTGGTGGACCAAATCAAAGCCACTGAATTAGCCAGTAGCATCAACATTGTGGGTCATACTTGTGACATTGCTTCAGAAAGCTACAATTTGGATCTTTCTAAACGCCGTGCGCAAAGCGCCAAAGCATTTTTCATCGAACATGGTATCGATCCTGAAGTGATATTGACCAATGGCATGGGCGAATCCCAGCCTGCTTATGACAATGATGGTCCAGACAAAGCAAAAAACCGCCGTGTTGAAATCACTTTCCTGACTGTTGAGAATGAATACGTTGATGTCGAAATTGCTGATGAAGATGTGCCTATGAAATGGGTTAAACGCAAAGTCGATGCTCCTGCTGCCTGGATCAATCGCGCATTGAGAAACCCAGCTCAACATAAACGCACTGTAGATGTTTATAAGTACCAGGAAGTTGAAACCAATACCACTTTGGGAGACATAGTATTTTTAAACGCAGCACCAGTTGCTAATGATGATGCCATCAATGTCAACCGCAATTCAGCCGGTATGGCAATTGATGTTTTGGCCAATGACAGTGATGAAGAAGGCGATCCATTGGTGATTGAGTCCACCACAGCTGCCAGTAACGGAACTGTGGTCAATAATGGTACTGCCATAACATACACACCCAATACAGATTTTGTTGGCACCGACACTTTCACATACACCATTTCTGATGGCGAAGGTGGAACGGATACTGCCACAGTGACTATCACAGTTGCCAACGCTGCTCCAGTTGCTGTTGATGACAATGGCAATGTCTTTGGTCAAGACACATTAAACCTGAACTTGATAGCCAATGATACCGATCCAGATGGTAATCAAAGTGAATTAACTGTACTGGAAATCACCTCGGCATCAAATGGCACATTCACTTTTACCGCTGATGGCGATTTTAGTTACACAGCCAATATGGGTTTTGTTGGTGTAGAAACTTTAACTTACACCATTTCAGACGCAGACGGAGCCACCGATACGGCCAACATAACCATCAATGTTAGCGACCCCAATGGCAGTCCTGTTGCGGTTAATGATGCTTATGCAACACCATTAGGTTTTGAAAAAACATTTAATGTCATAAGCAATGACACCGACCCTGATGGTGATGTGCTGACATTGGTTTCGGTCAATACCGAAGGCCTTTTGGGTGAAATAATTGACATCAATGCCGATGGCACCATGACCTATGTACCACCCGTAGGCTGGTGTGGAACCACATCCTTTACTTATACCATTACTGACGGTGTAGAAGAATCTACTGCAACGGTGTTTGTAACAGTTCTGGATTAATCGTTGATTGAAGCGTTAAGAAAAAAATACCTGGCCTCATTCGAGGACAAGTCCATCCGCATCAAGAGCGCACTTGAATCATCAGACATTCAAGTGCTCTCAACCCTGATTCATCAATTGGCTGGATCTAGCGGCAGTTATGGATTTTCAGAACTTTCAGATCAATGTCTGGAATTAGAGCAAATGATTATCGATGGCAAAAGTTTAACAGGAGAAGTTAAGCAAGCCGTTGATAATCTTCTAACGAAAATGGAACAGACCAGTCAGTTGGCTTAAACTCCATCGATTAATCAGTCACAGCCGCTGGTGGCAAATTAGCCGTTTCATCAGATTTGATGTCTTTCTTGGGTAAATAACGCAACCAAATTAACCACACAACCAAAGCATCCAGAATAATCAACGCTTGCCATAAATACAGGTGGAACCAGTCAAACCAGTTTTTGTCCCATTGCAACAGATAAAACAAGGAAATGATTCGCACGGCATTCAATCCCTGAATAGCGATAAAGCCATAAAACAGACCTTTGAGCCTGTATAACCAGGGCGCTGGAAACGCCACCACCGCTGCCAGCAAAATAATCATGGCTTCTACACCATTACACCCAGGCGCAATTTGTATGCCTTGATAAGTGACTGCATCTCTGATGACATCGCCCTGTGCAATCACTTCAGCATCAAAAATCTGAATCAACCAGGTACAAAAACTGGCAATCAATGAAGTAAAAGGCAAAATCACCGCCTGTCTCACTGGTTCATATATTTCCAGCATAAACAAACCAATAATCAAGACCATGAAAAGTACTGAAAATCTCAGCATAAATTCGATTGCAAATAGAAAAGAGTTTTGATTTTAACAAAAAAGGTATGTCCTTGGGGCTTCATTCACTTTTGTTCCCTACTAAAGTGAAAGAGACCGAGGCGGACACGACTTGTAACCTCGCGCACTTCGCCTCTGATTGGCCTACATGGATGTAGGTCTGTCGCGAGAGCAGGAGCGGAAGCGGCCGCTTACGCTCACGGCTTATCAAGCATTACATCAAGGCTTCTTGCCTTCGGCAAACCGCCATGATTTCATGCTTTGCCTACCCGGCTCGGTGGGTCAAGCTGCTCAGCAGTTCTCCCTTCAATTACCTTGATTCAAATTCATTTTGAGTTCGGTTGTTTTACAATCAATTAATTTGTCATTAACGACTTCTTAACAGAAATGTTAGTATACTGTTTTTAACGTCAGAGTTCTCCAAATGATTTTGACTATTATCTGGGTATCATTATATTTCCCAAGGCGTGTACCAACTCCTTGGGATTTTTTTTGTCAAACCCAGTGAAAAAAGCCACTGATTGAACCTCTCTTCAAGAGAAGGTCAAAAAAAACGACCCCAAGGAGATAAAAGAACAATGAAAATACTAGTAGTAGAAGACAACACGGACATCGCCGCCAACATTGTTGATTATTTTGAAGACCGAGATCACATTGTTGATTATGCTGGTGACGGCATAACCGGTTTACATCTGGCTGTAACCAATGATTTTGACGTGATCATTTTGGATTTGATGCTGCCAGGAATGGACGGTTTGGATTTATGTAAAAAGTTACGCAAAGATGCCAAGAAAAACACCCCAATCATCATGCTCACAGCCAGAGACACGCTGGAGCAAAAACTCGAAGGTTTCGAGTTTGGCGCGGATGATTACATGGTCAAACCGTTTGCCTTACAGGAATTAGAAGCCAGGGTGACGGTTTTAGGCAACCGCAAAAAACAAAACCTCAATCGGGTTTTAACTGTCGCAGATCTGGAATACAATCTGAACAGTTTAACGGTCAAACGAGCAGGAAAAACCCTGAAAATGAATCCAACAGGACTTAAATTGTTACAAATATTGATGGAAGCCAGCCCTTATGTGGTGCCACGTGAAGAACTTGAAGTCAAAGTCTGGGGAGAAGAAATGCCTGATTCTGATTCTTTACGGGTACATATTCATGGTTTGAGAACGACCATCGACAAACCTTTTGATAAAAACCTGATTCATACCAGGCATGGAATCGGTTATCACATTTCTGACCCGGATGAACTTTCGGAGTAGCATAAAAAGCCGGATTATCATTGGTTTTCTGGCTTTCAGCACCTTATTAACCACAGTTTTTGCCATCAGTTCGCTGAGCATCAGGCAAAGTTTGCAAACTGACTTGATTGCACAAACCATTCAGGAAGATCTGAACTCCTATATGTTGCGGGTCAGTGGTGATCCCAATGTCATACGCGAAGAACCCATGTCCAGTAATGTTGTGGGCATCATCACCACCCCTGATAATTTTCACCTGGATTTGCCGCTGCATTATGCAGATTTACAGGAAGGGACACATATTCTTGAGGAAAACGACAAAACCTATATTGTGGCTGTTAATAAATCGCATCAGATTGATGATCAACAAATTTGGGGTTACATCAAATATGACATCAGTCACATGGAACAAAATAACCAGTCACTGTTGTTGGCATTCGCAGCCATGTTTCTGGTGTTTTTGTTGTTGGCTTATTTGCTGGCCATCTATGTATCAAAGAAGGCACTCAAGCCGTTGAGTAAACTGGCTGCAAAACTGGAAACCCTGACAGTTGATACCCACATTGAACCCTTGGCCCCTCATTTTCATGAAGATGAAGTTGGTAAAATTGCCACAGCTTTGGATGCTTATGCCCAAAGACTGACTGATTATGTGATTCGTGACAAAGAATTCAATGCCGATGTCAGTCATGAATTGAGAACGCCTTTAACGGTTATTCGAAGTACTGTTGAGTTGATTAAATCAAATCCCAAAATCACACCCAAGGAACTTGACAGAATCAACCGCATTGAAAGGGCAACAAAACAATCCACTGAATTAACCGAAACCCTTTTGTTGCTGGCTCGAGAAGAACGAAAAGAACATCCTGGGCATGAAAGAACCCAACCAGGATTAATTATCAGGGACATCATTGAAGGGTTTGCCCCCACCCTGAAACTTAAACCGGTGAAAACCAAAATCACCGAAAACGACTGGTTGCAAGTCAAAGCACCGGAATCCGTAGTTTCCGTAGTATTGAGCAATCTGATTGGCAACGCCATCAAATACACCACCGAAGGTACTGTGCACATTATTCTGAACAAAGACAGCATCATTGTTGAAGATGAAGGGATTGGTGTGACTGCATCTGAATTACCCAAGCTGTTTGACCGCCATTATCGTGTAGGGAAGTCAAACAGCAAAGGATCGGGGCTCGGATTAGCTATCGTCAAACGCTTGTGCGACCTGTATAATTGGAACATTGAGATTAAACGCAACAATACAACGGGATTGTCAGCCAAATTGACTTTCAATTAAATGAAGGTTTGGTTGCTTTTAACCATGGCACATCCCATATGCAAGCCCTAATGGATTTAAGCAAGTGAACCAGCCACTTTCAGATTCTGCCAAAAAAATACTGCAACATTGTCGTAACGGTCAACTGGACCAATTACAAACAATGTTGGACAGAGGTATTGCCTTGGAAGATGTGAACCACCCTGACTTTCTGCCGATGAACACGGCTTTACGCAATGGCCGCTGGAAAATTGCCAAATTCCTGTTACAAAATAATTCAGTTCCCATCAATAACGACCACCCACCTTTGATAGCTGCCACTCAATATCGCAAAGACGTCACCGCAGGTATGGAAATGGTCTTTGCCCATACGGGCAATCTTGATGTGATCAATAAAAAGGCGCGCACTGCGTTGATGACAGCCTGTTTATTGGGGCATGAAAAAAAAGTAAACTTCCTATTGAATCACAGTCATGTGTTGGCCCATGCGGACAACAGTGGTATGACTGCTTTTCTTGATGCTGTTTTGAGTCAGTCAAATAACATTCTGGAATTGTTGCTGAAACAGGATGTCGACATTCATCACTGTAATCATCATGGTGACAATGCTTTATTGTTGGCGACTTTA
Organism: Gammaproteobacteria bacterium; assembly: GCA_030426705.1. Classification (GTDB taxonomy): domain Bacteria; phylum Pseudomonadota; class Gammaproteobacteria; order Xanthomonadales; family Marinicellaceae; genus Marinicella. The sequence continues at coordinate 1,699 of JAUHXW010000043.1, read as the reverse complement.
CACAAAAGTCCTAACACAAAAATGGTTAAAACCTTGTTGGATCAAGGTGTTGACTGTTCACTCAAAAACCAGGATGGTAAGTCAGCTTATTCAATAGCAGAAAAAAAACACCCACAAATCTTTAAATTATTCAATACCAAGATTGAAGCAGACAAGCAAATGGAACTACCATTATTTGCGCCTGAACCTGTTGAAGAACAAATTAAGACAACATCATCAGCAAAGGAAATCATTCGAACCAAGAAAGTCGATCCAGCAACAGATGCCTGGTTTCAGGCCGTTACTGAAGGTAACCTTGGCAAATTGAATAAACTCAGGGTCAATGGAACTGATATCAATCAAATTGACCAAAAGGGGTGTACCGCCTTGATTCATGCTGCCGGTCGTGGCATGAGGGCTGTGGCATCTTTTCTGATTCAAAATGGTGCAGACATTGAGCATCGATCGGATAATGGCAGCACTGCCATGTCCAGTGCCATCATCAGTAATTCAAGATCAGTGGTGGGCTTGTTGCTACAACATGGTGCAGATGCTGCGTCAACAGGGCCTGGCGACTACCCTTGCATCTCACTGGCCGCTTCTCAATGGAATGAAAGTTGCGTCACCATGCTCCTTGAAGCGGGTGCAAATGTAGGCACTGTTGATACCAACGGCATGAACTTATTTCACCACATAGCCATTGCAGCTGAATATTACAGCAACACAGCCAAAGCAAAAAATACCCTGCGTACTGTGTTACAAAACGGGCTGGATATCAACATGACCAATCCTCAAGGAAATACATGTTTGCATTTACTGTGTGGTGCAGGAAAAACCAAAAAATACCACGCTGATGATGTGCGCTTGGCCAACATTGCCAATGAAATGTTAAAAGTCGGAGTCAATCCGAAACTGGTCAATCATGATGGATTTACCCCCATTCAATACGCAAAGAAACACGGTTTGTTGAACACCAAAGGTGTCCTTTTGTCATTTATGGAAACTTGGTAAAACAGATGAAAAAGCACAAACTTGAAACCATCTTTCGCCAACATCAACACCTGATTGAAAAAGCTGTGTACAGCAAAAACATACAAATTTCGGGGATTACCGCTGATGATGTGTTTCAGGAAGTGTCAATCAGAATATTAAAAGTTTTGGAAAGTGACCGGGAAATAGAAAACCTTTCGTCTTATATATACAGAACCACGGCTAATGTCATTGTTGACTTGGCTCGGAAGCAAAACAGACACTCTAGTGACGTTCCGCTACCAGACCAACACGACAGTGAACAACATTACCAGGCAGATTTAATCAGTCAGGATAATGAACCTGACCAAAAGCTGATAAACCAGGAAACTCAGGTTAAAGTTTTAGAAGCGATAGAATCTCTGCCGGAAAGCCGCAGGATTGCTGTCAAGATGAGGTTACAAGGCTACTCGGTAGCAGAAATGGCCGAAATGACCGGATGGTCTTTTTACAAAGCTGAAAACCTCTCTAAAAGGTCTATGGCAGCATTGAAAGATAAACTGAAATCGATGAATATTGACTATGAAATTAACTGAACAACAATTGGCTGAACTTTTCAAAAACAGCACCAAAAACAAACAAGCTTCCGTCCTTCCCGGCGACTGTTTGGGCGCGGTTCCAGCTTCTTCGACGCGGTTAACTCAGGCTGAAGAAGTACTCAATGATTTCAACGCTGCACAAGGCATGAAAA
>JAUHXW010000371.1 GCA_030426705.1 Gammaproteobacteria bacterium | reverse complement strand
ACGGATGATACCACCAATGGTACATCCTGGAGGCAAATTGATATCCCGCACCATTTTCCCAACCACTTTGGAAGAGGTGGGGTCTCCGGTCACTTCCACTTCAATGGCTTCAGCGGCGCCGGAACGCAAAGAGTGAACCCGTGCGGTGTAATCACCACGTACATGAGCAAGAATACCACCCATGGTGATGTGTTGTGGTGAAATGGCGATATCAATGATGTCTTTTTCTACCAATTGGGCATAATTCTGTTTGTTAATCAGGGTCAATACTTTTTTTGCGCCCATTTTTTTGGCAATCAAAGAGGACAATAAGTTGGCCTGATCGTCATTGGTTAAAGCGCAAAAGATGTCGGTGTGGTTGATGTTCTCTTCATTCAACAGTTCTTCTGAAGTACAGTCGCCGCGGATCACCAATGCTTTGGTCAATTCTTCGGCGATGTATTTAGAGCGTTCCTTGTTGTACTCAATGATTTTGACCGAATGTTGTCGTTCCAGCGCTTTGGCCAGGTTGAAGCCGATATTACCACCACCAGCCAAAATGATTTTGTAGCTGCTCTTGTCAGTTTTGTGCCAGGCTGACATGATTTTGTGCACGTGTTTTTTGGCCGCCAGCAAGAAAACGATGTCGCCAGCTTTTAAAACCGTGTCACCATCTGGAAAGACTGATTTGTTTTTTCTGAAAATAGCCGCTACGCGGGCACCAACGTTTTCAGGTAATAAAGTGTTGAATTCGCGCAATTGTTGATCGACCAGAGGTCCATTTTTCTTTACTTTGATGGTCACCAATTGAGCCAATCCACCGGCAAAATCCATCACCTGCAAAGCGCCAGCGTATTCAATCAAACCATTGATGTAACGGGTAACCATTTGTTCCGGAGAGATGTGGAAATCAATGGGTACATGCTCATGTTCAAACATTTCCGGATGTGAAGCGTATTCGGCTTCACGAATTCGGGCAATCTTGGTCGGTGTGTTGAAAATACTGTAACAAACCTGGCAGGCCACCATATTGACTTCATCCGAGTTGGTCAATGCGACCACCATATCCGCATCATTGGCTCCGGCACGAATCAAAACCGAAGGGTGTGACGCGTGACCATGAATGGTACGGATATCGAGTCGTGACTGCATATCAAGCAGACGTTCAACGTCGGTATCCACGACAGTAACATCATTGTTTTCTTGTGACAAATGTTCTGCGATGGAAGATCCGACTTGCCCTGCACCGAGGATAATGATTTTCATGATTTATCCAAATTTTTTGGGTTGATATCCAGTGATCTGAGTTTGCGGTATAAATTGGTTCTTTCCATGCCAGCTATCTTGGCCAAATCGCCTACTTTGCCATCTACCGCTTTAAGGTGGTGCAACAAGTAGTCCCTTTCAAATTCTTCTCGAGCTTCACGAAGCTCCAAATCATAACGCGTGTTGTGCGATGTGCGACTGTTGTCTTCATTTGATTGTTCCAGCAATTCAATCACTTCCTGTAATTGTATTTCAGTATCACCTTCCTTTAGCTGCAATTGTCTGACCAGATTTTTCAATTCTCGTAAATTACCTGGCCAGTCATAATTACGCAAATGGTTTTGCGCTGCAAACGACAATTTCCGATAAGGTGTTTGTTCCTGGTCAGGGAGGAAATTCACATAAAAATTAAGCAATTCGGGCACGTCCTCTACACGATCGGTCAAAGCGCATACAGGAACCACAAATTCAGCAATGAAATCATAAAGTTCACGATCGAAGTCATCACTGGCAACCATCGCCTTGATGTCTTGTTGTGAAGTGGACAACAGTTGCACCGGGTTTTGTTGGTGTGGTTTTTGCCACTTTTTCATGTGTACCAGCAATTGTTCCTGTTGTTTAACAGTCAAACAATCGACATTGGTCAAAATCAAAGAGCCAAATTGGTGTTGTTGTATGATGGCTTCTGTGTGTTTTTCCAACTCCTGAGTCAAATGGTCATCAGTCAAACTCAAGCTGTCGATGATTTTGGCTGCCTGATTGGGTAACTGACGTTGTAAATGCAACCACAAAGCCAGGGTCAATTTGCCGGTACCACTGTCGCCAACAAACAAGGTATTGGTTTTGGTTTTGCTGAGCTTTTGCACGGTTTCGCGAAGCGTTGCAACAGCCGCTGACGAGCCGATGGGTTCAAGTACCTGCCATTCTGAATGAGTCGTTGGTGGTGTTGTGGTGGTATGGTGTTGTTCCAGGGTGACTTCGATGGTTTGTAATAATTTGGCCAGTGAAATGGGCTTCTCAACGAAATCCTTGGCCCCCATTTTGGTGGCTTCAATGGCTGTTTCAATGGTGCCATGGCCTGACATCATCACCACAGAAAATGGCAGGTTTTGGTTATGACTCCATTCCTTGAGCAAGCTGATGCCATCAATATCAGGCATCCAAATGTCCAATAACACCAAGTCAGGCGAGATCGACTTCAATTGCTGTTTGGCATCTTCACCACCTTCTGCAATGGTTACCTGATAACCCTCATCAACCAATATCTCAGAAATGAGGTTGCGAATATCAGGTTCGTCATCAACGATTAAAATATGTGATTGGCTCATTTTGCAGATCCTGACTGGCTTTTTATGCTGGTCGTTGGGTTTGGGAGAGCTGCTGAGCAGCTTGACTCGCCGAGCCGGTTGGTGAGCGAATGCGGCCGCTTCCGCTCCATGCTCACGCGACAGACCTGCATCCATG
>JAUHXW010000042.1 GCA_030426705.1 Gammaproteobacteria bacterium | reverse complement strand
AACCCATCAAGGCATATTCCTTACCATCCTGCGTATCCGTCCAGCCCCAAATGTCACTGCCTGAGCCATTACCATCACCCAAATCTTCCAAATGAATTCGAGTCAGCAAATCGATATCACTACAAGCATGCATATCCGCAAAACCATCTTCACATGGCGTAAATGGATGGGCAAAAACGTGAGAAACAGATAAACAAAACAAAAAGACCAACAGATATTTCATGGATGTGACTCGAATCAAACGCTAATACGGTAACACAAGGCCACATAAAAATCTTTTAATTTTATTGAATGTTACGTAATTTTCAGGAGAACGATTGAGTAGCTCTCCTATGATTCTGTACTTCTTTTAGGTCGCCAAATTACAGGCTTTTTAACTTTTCTGGGTTTTCGTCTTTGCACCAGCAACATCACCAGTTCAAAAAGCAAAAGAATGAGCCAGCCAACTAACTCAAGCAGCAACAAAATAAACACAGCCAATAAGGCGCCGATGCCAACATCAGAGGTATCTCCCATGAACAAATCAGCAATACCATGCACCAAAGCACTGAACCCTTCAGCCAACCACTCAAATGCGGTCGACAACCATTCAAACAAAGCACTGAATAGTGCTGCCAACCCTTCAAAAATAGCACCAAAGATTACATCAAACACAGTATTTACCTTGAAATTAGATTGTAAAAAGATTAGCAGACCCTTAATGAATTTTCACGAAGTGTTTTATTACAAATTCAAATTTGCAAACTTTGTTTGATTCCAAAACAATTATACATTCAGTCAATATTCAGGTGACTTCAATGTTCCCACCAGAATTATCAATAGTCTAGTCATCCATATGCAAATTATCATCAACATCCATGTCAGGCTCAGTTTCAGCTTCAGCTATGGTTTCAACGATGTCTGAACATAAGTCAGTTATATTTTCCGACAAATCAGCTAAGCGAAAACTTCCTCCCGTATACCAGTCTATTTGATAATATGAAGCTGACCCGTCTTTTCTGGCTAAATCCAGGTACCTGGCAAATTGAGACGACCACTTATTTTCAACATCAAGAGCCAGGGCATAAGGCAGGTATCGTTCAAAAATTTTCGGAGTCATTTCTGGTGGGTGCATGGTATCAAGTCTATGCTGTTCCGCAGTAGAAAGATATAACTTGAAACCTTCTATTTCATCCATTAACTTGCGACCAAATTTTGTTGGTGCTTTCAATAAATTGATAAAAATCACATTTGAAATCATTAAAAACAATCCCAGTAACAGAACATCAAGTTCTACATCATGGATAATGTCTCTAAAGAAAATCACCACTGATACACAAGCAAAAACTATCCACATCCAATTAATTCGACCTTGATAGACCTGATAAACTTGAAAAGCCACAAAGCCAATGATTACCAAACTTATAAAATTAACACCAAGCATTTCTCCATTGAACAGATTTAAATGAATCAGATAAAAAACGTAAACAAATACACTGACAGCTATACCAAAAAAGCCCAGTGTACGATTATCCGCAAAGCATTTTGATTGATATTCTAACTTTAACCTCCTGGATACCCTTTGCATGACTTCACTCATTTCATGATTATAGAGGTCTTCAATCAAGAACTGGTTTTTATGCTTAAAAAGTTGGAAGTAAATTATGGATTCTCCAGATGATAAGGGTTGTTTAGTTTTTATATCAGGTATTAACTTGGTCAATTCATAACCGGAAGGAATCTTTCTGATTTTTATATAGCCTTTGACAGCTAAATTGATTATCGCTGTCGCCAGTGCTTTATGATCGCAATTCCCATGCATGATAAATCGGGTTGCTGCTGGTGATAATTTTCTTGGAGGGTAAAATCTTGCAATAATGACACCAGATTCTGGATTTCGACCTAAGCGATGCCACGCCAGAAAATAAAACACCATCAGCGAAACAAGACTGACCAAAGTTAATATCCACATCAGGTTATCACTTATAAAGACTGACAAAGTTGAGCCACTTTTTGTAAAGGAATTCTTTGGCAAATCAAGTCTTAAAGTCATCCCTTGATAGGGTTGCAATCTTTTGGTAGTGAAGAATCTAATCACTTCTCCACTGATTTCAGAGCCATAATCAGCATTCTCTTCACCGGTAAAACCCGTCCAAGCCTCGCTATTTACTGACGCAATTGGCACATTTTCTGGCAGATGGATTTCTGCCGTTACTTTTTCAAAGGGAACAGACCAATCATACCCCACAATATTCCAGTAAAATTGATCATAATCTTGACCAGGCATGAGTGACAAATTGGTTCTATAAGCCAATTGATAAACGTGTAAACCTGGCGCCACCCGCTTTTTGTAATCACCCATGTACACCCTCACACCATTTTTCAACTGAATGGTATGATATTCCTCGGGATAGTCGTTTATCGAGACCGCTATAACTTCGAGATCCATAGTTGACTTAGTCAGAAAACCAGTTTTAAAAGTGGTCTGAAAATCACGATATATACCACCGTTGATGTTTTTGTTAACCATCATTTCTATGGTTTCAGTCACATAAACATCACCTGTAGATTTAATATCAATGCGAGTGTCAAATTGTTTGATATACTCAATTGCGTAACCTGAATGACCAAACGATAGCAGGAAAATAAAAATATACTTAGTTAAAGGCATTAAAAAAACTACTAAAATATATATCACCAGCCGCCACCGCCGCCGCCACCACCGCCGCCGCCGGAAAATCCACCACCACCCGATGAAGATGATGATGGTGGAACCGAAGCGGAAGCTATGGTGCTTGACATGGCTGAAGTGATGCCACTGAAGCCATTGGAAGTGCTGGATAAATTAAATCTGCCACCAGAATACCAGTCTGGTGAATAATTTGAACTGCTGGTATCGGTACCGGCACTGCGTAAATGATTGGCAAATCTCTGGGACCATTGATTTTCCACACCCAATGCAATGGCGTAAGGTAAGTATTCCTCGAACAATTCAGGCGTCATTTCTGGTGGATGCATGATATCCAGCCGGTGTTGTTCTGCAGTTGAAAGGTATAATTTAAAGCCTTCAATTTTATCCATGAGCTCACGGCCAAATGGTGTTGGTGATTTCAACAAATAAATAAACACACCATTTACAGCCACCAGGAACACACTCATGATGATGATTTCTTTGGACAGCCCGCCCCCGGATTGAGCCAGAAATACAATCGCCATTACCAGACCATGAGCAAAAACCATGATACTGTTCACCACGCCCTTTCTTGACTTGAAGACAGCAAACAACGCAAATCCGGTAAATAACAATGGAACAGTGAGGTTAACAATGGTTTTTGAGGTAAAAAAGTTCAAATGCAGCATCAGGAACACCAACACCAATACACTGACACCCATGCCAAAGTAACCCAGCATTTTATTGTCTTTGAAGCATTTGTCTTTGTACTCGCTTTTGATTTTATTGTTAACCATTTTCATGGCTGTTTTGACTTTTGCATCGTACTTTTTGTCAATGTTGACACTATTGCGGTGCTTCAATAAGCGTTTCATGATGATGCTTTCACCAGATGACATGGGGCGCAGGTTTTTTTCTGGATTGGGTACTTTTGTCAGTTCATAACCCTTGCTGTATTTTTTTAATTTGATGTAGCCCTTGACCGCCAAATTAATCAACGCTGCAGTAAAGTTCTTGTGGTCGGCTTTTTCTTCTAAAATGTATTTCATCGCTGCGGGTGAAATGTCTTTGGGTGGATAAAACAAGGGCACAATCACGCCAGCTTCCGGGTCTCTGCCTACTTGATGCCAAGCCAAAATATAAAACATCAATAATGACAACAAAGTCACAACCATCAATACCCACATGATGTTGTCACTGAAGAAATCCAGCAACCAGTTGGAATCATTGATGATGTGTCCTTTAGGCATCTCAAGACTAAACGTCATGCCCTGATAAGGATGCAGCATGCGTGTGCTATTGATGGTGATAACATTGCCATTGACATCACTGCTGTAATCAGCACTGGTTTCACCGGCAAAACCAGTCCAGACTTCACTGTTTACCATTGCCATTGATACGCCATCTGGTAAGCTCACCTCTGCCGTTACCGAATCCATAACAAAGCGCCAATCATTACCTGTGACATTCCAGGCAAAACGGTCATGATCATCCATGAAGGCTATTTGACGATTGGTTCGATAGCTGATTTGATAGGTTTGTTCACCCCTGGAAACCATGCGATTGCGGTCGCCAATGTAAACCCGCACACCATTGCTGAGATTTTGCGTGTGGTAAGGTTCGGTTTGACCATTTCGCAGCACCTCAATCACTTCGAAATCAACCGTGGATTTGGTTAATATAGCAGTGCGGTACAAAGTCGGAAAGTCACGATAAATACCACGTTTGATGTTATTGTGCTCTACCTGAACTTTGATGGTTTCGTTTACAAATATATCACCCGATGTTTTTACGGTGATTTCGCTGTGAAAGTGCTTTATTCGTTCATCAGCGTATGTCTCTGTGGCCACCAAACAAATAATAAGCCACAATACTGTTTTTAAAAGCGCCATAGATCAGAACTTCACTTCAGGATTTTCTGCGTCCTTAGGATTTTCCAGCTCAAAGAACTCAGCTTCTCTGAAACCATAACGGTTGGCAACCATGTTCGAGGGAAATGACTGTACTGCGGTGTTATATTCACGCACTGCACCATTGTAATAGCGTCTGGCATACTGAATGTCATCTTCAATTTTTTGCAATTGTTGCTGTAAATCAATGAAGTTTGTGTTGGCCTTCAAATCGGGATAGGCCTCAACTTGCACCATTAATCCAGACAACGCTTGTGATAATTTTTGCTCATCCTGGCTTTGTTCGCTGGGTGAATGAGGTTTTCTTGCGGCATTGCGCAAATTAATCACTTTTTCCAGTGTTTCCTGTTCATGCTCAGCATATTTTTTCACCACATTGACTATATTTGGAATTAAATCATGACGGCGTTTTAATTGCACATCGATACCGCTCCAACCATCTTCAACGTGGTTGCGCTTTTTAACCAGTCGATTGTATAAACTGACACCCCAGGCAACCACAGCTGCCGCCAACAACATGACTAAAATAAGAAAATTTGCTCCTCGCATTACGCACTCCTCTACAATAATTTATTCAATCATTATACTGTAAATTTAACCCCATCATGAAGTGCCGAAAGTGATAGTGATGCTTTACGTATTCTTAATTCAAATTTATAGTTCCCCAAATGAACAGCACACCAAAAAACCATGTAAATATGCCTATGACCACACAAAAGGAATACTCTTGGGGCTTCATTCAAATCTGTTCCCGACAGATTTGAAAGCGACCACAGCGAGTATCGATTATATACTCGGGCTTGCTCTTTCTGATTCGCTTCGCTCACCAACCAAGAGCGCCGGTCGAGCTGCTCAGCAGCTCTCCACTGAAAACCAATCAAACGCAGCTACTTTGCCTGATGTTTGCTTGTAATAAAACAAAGGTGGTTTGAATTGATTCAGGCTGAACAGACGAACAACAATTGCTCCTGTGACATATAAAATCACATAAACAAAAAATTCCAAAAATATTGAGAGAATAAATTCAATCAGAAACGCCATCTTTTTCGAGTCCTTAAGTAATTATAATTAACCTAACTGATAAAACATCCATTTTGAAGTGCCAAAAGTGACAGATAACCGTTCTGATACAATAAACAGATGAAACAAAAAATAAATTGGCAGAAAGGCAGAGGAAAACTGGGTATATTCAAACCTTTGTTGGGCTCCTGGGTTTGTGAAACAGATTCAGAAAGAGGTCCATTGATGTGTATACGCACTTTTGAACCGACATTGGATGGTAAATACATCAAACTAACCGCTGTATGGCAATTTGCCAACAGCGCTTATGAAGAACATTGTCTGTTTGGAGTGAATTCGGACAAACAAATTGCTTTTTGGTCTTTTACCAATGACGGCAAACAATCCAATGGCTTAGTGGCTGATGTAACAGACATTCACCCGCAAGCCATCGGCTTTGCTGCCAAAATGCCTGCTGGCTTCGCCAGACAAGTTTACTGGCCAGATGAACAAGCCGGTTTTTTCTGGGCAGTTGAATCAAAAACAAAAAAAGGCTGGAATCGTTTTGTGGAACACGCATACAAGCGAAATTAAATTTCATTTTGATTTGCTGTATTTCTTATGAATTGTTTCTACTGCATTGCGAGAAGCAATTGCCACTTTCAAAATAGCATCTAAACCTGGCTTCCACAATTTCAATTTCCCAGTATCATGTTGCCAATGATAAACTTCTTCCTTTGCCTGACCCTCATCTACTTTGAGTATTAACTGATTTCCAGTGCCATTATCAGCTATGGCAATGGTATTATCAGGCTGCAACTCACTCCAACCATTAAGGTTCTCGTAAACGATATGGCTACATGTTTTCCTAGGGTTTCGCGAGTCAAATATAGGAAACACAAACCAACCACCTCGTAACTCTATGACGTTATAGTTTAACCAGGCTTCTTTTAATTTATCTGGAAGTTTAACTGCAAGCTGGGCTTCGGCTTTGTCAATTTCTGTTTGCGATATCCCAAGGATAGGTTCTTTCATCCCTTAAACAAAATCATCCAACAATTCTTCATGCACTTCGCCATCCCAGGGATGCAGCATCATCAATTCTTTTAATTGTGCAAATTGTTCTGGGAATCTGACGATGACTTGATGGGGTTGAGGTACCGATTTTTTATCAACAATCAAACCAAATTCAACCTGACCATTGTAAGACAAAATACTGATACCCATACCGATGGTGCCGTTTTGTGGAACCCAGAACATGGTTTTTTCCACTTTACATCCCGCAATATACAGTGGCACTTGTGGGCCCGGCACATTGGTCAAAACAGCGGTGGCTTTTTTGGAAAATTGATTAAGCAACATGGTTTGCACTGCTTGCGGCGCCAAACCAACCACACTGAGCAAACCCAGTGACATCAAAGCCTGCTTAGACTTTTTCAAGTCATTCATTTCCTGATGCACATAGGATAAACGTTTCAATGGATTGTCTTCAAAGATGGGCAGATTCAAGAACACCAAGCCAAAATGATTGCCCAGTTCTTTGGCATGCTTTAATGGCCGTAAATTAACTGGCACTGTGGCCCGTATCACTTTTTCATTGGGATCATCGCCACGTTCAATCATGTATTCACGCAAAGCGCCCGCCAAATTTGAAATCAATACATCATTTACAGTTGTACCAGTTGCTTTGGCGATGGCTTTGACCTCATCAAGTGGCAATGATTGAGCCCATGCAACCCGCTTCCGAGTACAAAGCTCTGATTTATAAACAGTTTCTGGATCATCACTGAGTGTTAATGCATTGAATAATTCTTCAACCATTTCCACAGAACCACCGACCCCTTTTTCAATTAGGGAAGGATCCTGCAACAGTTTTTTACCCATTTCAGTGGCTTCATTAATCATTTTCAGGGAATGGGCAAATTGTTTTTTGGCAGGGTTAATCACCTGTTTTAACAAACCCAGTTTTTGATGCTCTTCATCCTTGGTCTCTTCTGTGTCAAAATCCAGACTTTTCTCACGACTGGTACTGGTCATTGACAGCAAAACCTGAATCAAGGCAATGCCATCAGCATAACAATGATGAATCCGTGCCACGATAACCGGGCCCTGGTAATAATTTTCAACAACATGAAACGACCACAATGGTTTATGTTTGTCCAATGGTGTTGAAGCCAGATTACTCACATAATCCTGAAGTTCCATATAATCGGCTCTGCCAGGTAAAGCAACACGCCGTACATGAGCTGCCATATCGAAAAATTGATCATCTTGCCAATAAGAACCACTGGCGGTTTGGTGAGCCAGCTGTCTGAAACGGCGATACTTTAGAAATTTTTTCTCCAAAGCCTGACAAAATTCGTTTAAATCCGGCATTTTGTCCAAAAACAGCAAACCGGTAATCATCATCAAATTATGTGGTGATTCCATGCGCAACCATGCAGTATCTACTTTACGCATGGGCTCTTTTTTGCTGTCAATGTACTGAAACATAGAGAAAATATTTTTAGTTTTAATTTATCCTCCCTTCATTATAATAGAAAGCATGACTAAATATACAAGCGTCTTTTGTTAATGGAACAATCATTCGAGATCAACATACCTAATTTCACTCTTGGCAAAGAGATAGGCCGAGGTGGCATGGCCAGGGTTTTTCTGGGCGAACAGTTAGAGCCAAAGAGAAAAGTGGCCATCAAAATCGTCACCCCACATGGTAATGACCCAAAAATTCTTGAAGATTTACAAAAAGAAGGCGACACCGTTGCGCAATTTTCTCATCCCAACATTGTTACGGTATTTTCATGCGGAGTCATCGAGAGCAATTATTACCTGGCCATGGAAATCCTTGGTGGAGGGGATTTAAAGCAAAAAATTGAGCAAGGTGTATCTGAACTGGAAGCTTTTAACATCATGCTTGATATGGCCAAAGCCCTGGAGCATGCGCATAAACGTGGCACACTTCATCGCGACATCAAACCAGAGAACATTCTCTTCCATGAAGATGGGCAGGCTGTATTGGTAGATTTTGGCATTGCCAAAGCTCAGGATTCTGTCAGTGAATTTACCCGGGTGGGTGCAGTTGTGGGAACACCTCATTACATGAGTCCAGAACGCGCTTTGGGTAAAGACATCGATGAACGTTCCGATTTGTATGCCTTGGGTGTGGTGTTGTATGAAATGCTGGTAGGCAAAAAAGTATTTGAAGGTGGCGATACTTTTGCCATCAGTTATGCCCATGTGCACGAACCCGTACCAGATTTACCTGAGGATAAAGCCAAATACCAGCCTTTCTTGAATAAGTTGCTAGCCAAGAACCCGGATGATCGTTTCCAAACAGCGACTCAATTGGTTGCTCAGCTAAAGAAATTTATACGGCGACTAAAACCTGTTACTGACACCACCCACTCTTTTGCGCCATTGCCTGAAATCGAGGCCATGCGGAATAAGAAATCAAGCCCATTGCCTTTTATCATCACTGGTGTTGTGGTGGTGGTTGCTGTCCTGGTTGGCATTTGGTTTATGAATCAACAAAATAGCGTTGAAATCAACCAAACGACTTTAACTACTGAACAACAACTTGAGATGACAGATAAATTAGCTGCAGCCGAGGTTCACTTCAGAAATGGAAATATATCGATTGCGGAACAATTGTATGAATCTGTACTACTTGATTTTGACTGTAAGGAGGCAGATGCGAGGAATCGCTTAAAGGCATTAAACCGTACCAAACATGATCAAATTATTGCCGAGTGTGACAAATAAAAAAGCGGCCTACTCAGACCGCTTTGTATTCACCAGATTAAATATTATCAGGCAAGAAATAAAATTCACTGCCCTCATGACCAGCGTGTTTAACTGCCGTGTATTCAGGAATTTGTTGTATTCCTGTTAGCTTAGAACGCAATCTGACTTGTTGCTCCAGTGCTTTATACAAACGATAACCTTCCATCACACCATCATTTTCTTTTAACACATCAAGTAATGCAGAGGCAAAGATGGAGTGGCCATCTCCACCTGAGTCCAAAACAGGTTGCAAACCACCAGAAGTCATTACGGTTCGGGCTTTAACCCTTGAGGTAAATAAGATGTCATTTTCCTCTACTTCTTCTGGGAAAGGTCTGATGGCTGAGCCAGACATGGTCCCTGAGTAACAGGAATCAGCAATCACCATCACATGTTTGGCATTCATACTCGACATAAATTCAGTGATGACATTATTGGGAATCCAGGTTTTTTTGTTGTTAATATCAGCATCGGTTGGAATCCAGAAACCATTTTGTCTATCATCAATCAAACCATGGCCTGCATAATAAACCACCAGGTTGTCTTGCTTGCCCAATTTTTCCTGATATTCTGCCAAGGCTTCAACAATTTCCATGTGAGTGGCATTTTCCAGTACTTTGACTTTGTAGCCATAGTTCTTTTTCAATACCTTGCTAATTTCTCGGGCATCATTGATTGCAGTACCCAAGTCTTCCAAACCAGTATAATCATTGTTTCCAATCACCAAAGCATGGTATTCACCCAGGTCTTTTTTGAATCTTTTGGTGAATAAGTCGCTGAGATAACGGGGCTTGATTTGTTCCAGAATTTGTCTGACCACCACAAACTGTTCAACAGATTTAGAGCCATCTTTTTTCACCGCTTCAATACTCACTGGCGTATCATCATTTTCTACCAGCTCTACATCAACACTGAAAATGCCGGTATCGGTCAGACGATCTGTGATATTTTGTTGATTCAAAGTCAGCCCAGCAACCTCAGATGGCGGATTGACACTGCCCATGATAGACATCGATTTGGCCGCTTGATTAGAAATTGGGATGCTTCGAATACCACGTGTCAACATGATGTCAGGGGTTATCACACTGATACCAAATTGATCATTCAATGCCGCCATTTCCTGGCCACTTTCAGCTGCAATTTTACGCACCAATGTTGAGGCAATTTCCTTACTGGCTTGATTCTTTTCACGCAAACTCTCTACTTCCTGTTCCAGTTCAGCTATTTGCTGTTTAACCTGCTCGTTGTTTTGGTTGTTCCTTAATTCAGCTTGTAATCTTTGTAATTCGTTGTTTGCGGTTTTGATGTAATCTTGCGTTTTCTGATAGTTATCATTGACATCCGCCAATTCCTTTTTCAAATTATTGACTTGTCTTTCCAGTTCAATTCGTTGACTTTCCTTCTCTCGGCGCTCACGCAACTGTTGTTCAGTGACCAGTTCTAACTTGGCCTCTTCTGCCACACCAGCAGCCTGACGGTACAAATTAATGGCTTTGATCGAATCTTGTGGTACGCCCAAGCCTTTTTCATAAAGGTTTCCCAGATTTAATTGAGCTTGGGAAAAACCCTGATCAGCGGCTTTTTGATACCAACTGGCAGCGGTTTCATAATCCGGTGTGCCATTGATGCCTTTTTCGAATAACTCTCCCATGTAGTTTTGTGCAGTGGGGTCGCCACCATCGGCCTGCTGTTTCCATACTTTGGCTACAGTGGCAAAATTGGCCTCATCATAAGCCACGTATTCACCACCACGCAGTGCGCATTCTTTGGCGGTGAGTTTTGCTGGTTTTCTGGGTGGGATATAGGTAAAGTTTTGCCCCAACTGCCGAATTTGTGGCGGTAATAAGCAATCAACGATATACAGTTGATCGGGTGTTATTTGTCCTTCTTTAACGCCTTTGACTTTCTTGGAACGTTTACCCTCAGCATCAGGAATGCCTGCGCTGACCGATAGCAAAGTAATCAATGTGAGTTTTATAAGAGACCTTTGCTCGATTCTGAGCAATTGAGAAAAAGAGCTAAAAACAGGCCAATCAAGGCGGAAAATGCAGTCCAATACGCCGTTATTGGCAAATTTTTCAACGCTGAGGGGCGTGTTTTTAGACTTTTTATCTTTGTTCACGAATCGAGCAAAGGTCTCTGTAATTGTGTGTTTCATAATTTCACCTTTAAAATTCAAATCTGGCACCCAGGTTAATCGTGCCACGCGTAAATCCTTCTAACCCAAATATGCTCTTGTAGTTGATGTAAGCCTGTTTGCCATTGGCGCCAATGAATACCAAACCAATCCCAGCTGAACCGTAAGTTCGATCTGGTTCATCCGTCGCGATCAGGAATAATTCATCATTTGGGGCATTGATAAACCAGGCTTCAACAGAACCGCCATCATTCTCGGTTTCACGACTGATGTTGATGTCAAATTGTGGCGACAACACACCATTCTTCAAACTGATCGCTTTGGAGATGCTGGTGCCAAATGACCAAACCATACTCTTCACTTCTTGCTCACCAAAACGGAAGTTGAAATCTCCGGCACCCGTTTCTCTGAATGCATCAATGGTTGTTCTGGCATATCTGAACGATGCATTGGGGGTGATGTTCCACGAGTTTTTGTTGAAATGGTAACCCATACTCATGGCTACAGCGTATTGGTCTGCATTGGTTTTACCAGTTGCGACCCGATCAATGGCAATGTTGTCCAAATTGAAATTGATGCGACGCTTTTGTTCAAAGTCAGGATTGGCGTAACTGATTCTGGCATCCACGTAGAAATTGTCTTTGATATAGAACGAACCGTAGCCAGTCAGGGTAAATCCAGTGGACTTCATTTCGGCTTCGTCTTCGATTTCAGAATCAAAGTTGGCATAACCTAAAGCCACACCAGCCACTTTGGTTGGGCTGAAGCGATAATCCACACCTGCAGTCAACCCGTAAGTATCAAAGTCAAAACCCAATTCACGACCAGTGGCATCACGTTCACCCATGGAAATGTTACCGTTGACAAAGAAACCCCAAGGTGAAACAAAATCATTGATGTTACTGACTTGACCCTCTTCTTCCTCAGATTGGTTCAAATAAGCCAGCATACCCAGTGGAATAGACTCATTACCATAGCGTGCATTCAGTCCTGCCACACTGACACCTGAACCGCCACCACCACGTAATTGTGACAAACGTGAAGAGATGTTTCTGAATTGCGAAGTCATGATTTCAGCCGCAGAAGTGGATTGTCCTATCACTTCATTTGGGGTCATTTCTTCCATGGCATTGATGATATCCTCACGATTTTCCGGTCTGGCACTGGCAAACATTTCCTCACACAGTCCTTCAATCGCTGTGAAGTAACTTCTTGCACAGTAACTGGACACATTTCTGATGGTATTCAACACAGTTTCACTGGCTCCACCACCTATGGCTTCTTCAAATTCGCTGAAAATTTCTTCTTCTGTCGGCGTTCTGTCAACGCCATTACTCAGGCTGGCCATATTGTTAGCAGGATTGGAATCCATGGCTGACGATTCAATCATGGCATTAACCACAATTGGCTCAGAGGTTTGCACCACTTGTTGGGTCACAATATTCAACTCAATGCTTTGGTTTAAAGCATTGGCATAACTTCCAGGGAATTGACAGGACAATGAATTGGCGTTGCTTTGACAAACCCATTGACCAGAATTTACTACTTGCACCTGCGAAATCAAACCAGCTATATCAGCAGTCAAAACTGATTCATAAGCCCTGTCCGGACCATTGTTGCTGGTATTGATGGTCATCTCAAAAGTCTGACCTTGTCTAATTTCCTGCGGGTCAGCTAGAATTTCCACAGCCAAATCAGCATTGAGATTTTCAGCAGCGATGACATCAATTTGCGCGTGACTTTGATTATTACTGGTGTGAGGATCAATACTTTCGGCATTCACTTCAAACGTGTTCATCATCATACCCACGAATCCATTGTTAAAAGTACCTCTTAATTCAATATTTCGTGTCTGGTCTACACCCAAGCTGCTCAATGTACACAGCAAAGATGAGTTCAACAGCACACAGGAAACATCATTATCCACCAGCACTTCGGTGGCGTTGAACCCTACAGGAAACATGTTTTCAATTTCGATGTTGCTGGCATTATTCGGGCCGTGGTTGGTCAAGCTGATGTACCAACTGACTTGCTCAGTATTTAAAAGCTCTGTTGAATCAGTTGTTACGTCAATGGCCAAATCAGCAATGGCAGCTCCGCCACCAGAGCCACTGTTAACTTCGACTGCAACCGAAGACTGGTTGTTGCTGCTGTTATCATCCACTTCGGCAATCAGATTTGCCGTGTTGGTTATGACACCTACATTTTCAGGTGCCACTACATTGAATTGTAATTGTGTTCCAGCACCAGGAGCCAAAACACCATTGTATTGACAATTTATGGTTGTCTCACCACTGCAACTCCAAAGATTACCTGAAAAAGATTGGTATAAGACATCATCAGGTAGCTGGTCTGACAAAGTGAACCCGGATTGATCTGAAGTACCATTGTTTTGAATATCGAATAAATAGCTGAACGCTTGACGTTGCTCAACTTGAGAAGCCGATGAAGATTTTA
>JAUHXW010000041.1 GCA_030426705.1 Gammaproteobacteria bacterium | reverse complement strand
CCAATATCAGCACCAACACGGGTACCAATACCGACAACATGCGATCGATGGTGTTTTTCACTTCACCATCATAAGTATCTGAGGCACGAACCAGCATCTCATCAAGATTCCCGGTTTCCTCACCTACGCTCAGCAACTGCTGCGCCAATTTGGGAAACGCCTTTTCTTTGGCCAAAGCATCAGACAAAGGTGCACCATGTTTGACTTTTTCTGTGGCCTCGGTGATGGCTTTGAGAATCACCGTGTTGTTTATCACTTTTTTCGCCACCGACAAACCCGATAACAAAGGCACACCACTGTCTGCCAAAGTGCCCAGGGTGCGGGTAAATTTGGCCGTTTCTACTCGGGTAATCAATTCACCAAATAACGGTAAGTTCAACATTTTTTGATCCCACTTAAACCGAAATTCCGGGTCTTTCATTTTTTGTTTGAACAATAACACCGCCACAATAATCAAAATCATTAACACCCACCAAAAGCTTTGCACCAAAGCCGCTGCAGCAAACACAATTTGAGTGATAAAGGGCAGCTCAATATTGGCATCTTCAAAAAGTGGCTTAAATTTCGGCACCACTTTGGCCAACAGAATAAACAAAGAACCCACCGCCAATACCAACAGAATGGCCGGGTAAATCATCGCAGAAACCACAGAATCTTTCAGTTCCTTGGAGTTTTTCAAATAATCGCTCAAGCGTTGTAAGGATAATTCCAAAGTACCGCCCATTTCACCGGCCCTGACCATGTTGGTGTACATCGTTGAGAACACACCATGTTGCTCTTCAAGTGCATCTGACAAAGTGCCACCACCACGGACTTTGTCCCTGATTTGTTCAACCATTACCCTGATGCGTTCATCATCAGACAAATCAATCATCACTGATAAAGAACGGTCCAAAGGCATACCAGAGTTTAATAATGTAGCCAGTTGTTCAGTAAAAAAACCCACTTGTTTCTGTGATACTTTACTGCGTTTGGCCAACAGGTTTTCCAGCGAAAAACCAGGCTTGAGTTCTTTGGCAGAAACCGGCATATTGCCTGCTTCCTGAATCTTCAGGATGACCTCGGCTTGCGAAGCGGCTTCCATATGCCCTTCCAACTGTTCACCGGTTGGGGTGATTGCTTTGTAGATAAACTGTGCCATTATTCGTGCGATACCCTGATAACTTCTTCAAAACTGGTGTCACCAGCCAAACATTTCAACAAGCCATCCTGATACATGGTCAACATGCCTTCAGCCTGTGCTTGTCTTTGTAGTTCGCCAGCGGTGGCACCTTTCATTACCAAGCGTCTGAGTTCCTCACTCATGGTCAAGCATTCCAGAATTGACATCCGACCGGTATAGCCTGTGGGATTTTCTTCCGAAGGCTGTGGGCGATAAAAATAAATGTCTTTTTCATCAGTCAGCTCATGCAATTTCAACTCTTCAGCCATTTCCGGCATCACTTTGTATTTTTCCATGCTGGATTTATCTAACCTTCTGACCAATCGCTGTGCCAGCAGGCCATTGACTGTAGAGGTCAACAAATAATCTTCCACACCCATATCAATCATCCGCGTGATGCCACCAGCAGCTGAGTTGGTGTGAATGGTAGACAACACCAAGTGACCAGTCAAAGCCGATTGAATCGCAATTCGCGCTGTTTCCAAATCACGCATCTCACCAATCATGATGATATCCGGATCTTGTCGCACGATGGCACGCAACGCAGATGAAAAATCGAGACCAATGGACGCTTTGGCCTGGATTTGATTGATACCGGTTAATTGATATTCCACAGGATCTTCTACGGTGATGATTTTGCGGTCTTCGGTGTTCAATCGTTGTAATGCGGTGTACAGTGTGGTGGTTTTACCAGAACCGGTTGGGCCTGTTACCAGCAAAATACCGTGTGGCATTTCCAATACTTTGAGGAATGGATCCAAAGTGTGCTTGCGAAAGCCCAGTTGATTGAAATCAAAGACGATGCTTTCACGATCCAAAATACGCATCACCACACTTTCGCCATAAGCAGTGGGCACAGTTGAAACCCTTAAATCGAGTTCCTTACCTTGCACCCGCAACATGATGCGACCGTCTTGTGGTAAACGACGTTCAGCGATGTTCAATTTCGCCATGATTTTAATCCGGCTAATCACCGCAGCGGTCGATCTGGCTGGTGGTGATTCCACTTCGTGTAACACACCATCTAAGCGGTAGCGCACTTTTAAGCGGTTTTCAAAAGGCTCAATATGAATATCTGAAGCCCTGGATTCAACTGCGCGTTGCATGATCATATTCACCAGTCGAATAACTGGTGCTTCGGAGGCCAAATCTTTTAAATGTTCAACATCTTCGATTTCACCACCTTCATTGGCCAGGCCTTCAACCAGTTGACCCATGGCTGATTTACCACCGCCATAATAGCGCTCGATGGCATTTTCCACATCCGAGGGCAGGCCAATTTTTATGATCAATTCCTTTTGTGCCACCATTTTGATGCCCTTGATCAGGTAATCTTCATAAGGATAGACCATCACCACAGTCAATTCATCATCACTCTCTTCCAGAGGAACAAATTGGCTTTCGCGCATGTACCTGATGGGAAATTCAACATCTACCGATGTAGATTCAGGAAAATCCTTGTCGCTGATGATGGGGTATTCAAGCAGTTCATGCAAGGATTGCGCCACATCACGCTCTGATGCCAGACCCAAACGAACCAGCAAAGGAACCAAAGACACACCAAAACTTTCCTTATTCAAGCGCAAGCCACGTTGTAAGTCTTCTTCCTTGATGCGGCCTTGCTCAACCAGGTATTCGCACAATTGTTGTTCGAAATTCTTTGGTTGGACAGTTTCTGTCTCTTGTTGCTCTTTAACTGTATTCTCTGACATATTGTTATGTTTCTTTCGTTGCTTCTCTCAGACAGTCCCAAGTAATCAAAAGTTTCTCAGGATTCCGCTTTCTCATTGTTTTGCTTGCTGTTAAAGGCTGTGATGTCTTCGACAAATTGCCGGTTCAACAGCACCCAAGCCACCACCGGGACCACTGCAGGCAGTATCAAATACGACATTTGATACATCACAGCAACCAAATCATGGCTGATGCCTGTCTGGTTTATCGCTGCCAATCCATCAGGCCCTCCCGCAAACAACAGGGTTTTACAGGTTTCCCAAAATACACCATTGGCCTGAATCAAACAAACCAGCAAGTACCCTATCAGCACCTGAATCAAGCGATAACGGGTTGCTGTGTTGGGCAGTGAAATCACCAAACCCACAAACACCGCCAAACCATAGCCATATTTCATTGGGTTGACAACCACATCCAAAACCGCAATTTGACCAGCTGTTCCAGCTTGTTGCCCTTTTGGAAAAATCAAAGTTTCCACATTCAACAAAAAACCTTGTTGACTGATGCCATTGAACAAATCATTTTGCCACAACAACAAAGCCGTTTCAGCCAAATATTTTACTGGCAAAATCAACAAAGACGCTGCATAAAACCAAATAAAAAAACACAAGGGCAGGAATAAAATCGCACTGACCAGTAATTCTTTTATGGGTGATTTCATGTCGATTTAGTTGTTTCTCTTTATTTTACAAACAACCTGGCATTATAAAACATTCTCATCCAGGGCGAGTTTTCACCCCAACCATCAGGAGCCCAGGACATTTGCGCACTTCGAAACACGCGTTCCGGATGTGGCATCATCGCCAGCACATTGCCTGCTTCATTACTCACTGCTGCAACAGCATCAGTTGAACCATTGGGATTGAAGGGGTATTGCATGGTTGGATTACCTGCGTTGTCGATGTAACTGGCTGCTACCAGGTTGCTGTTCACCCCTTTGCCTGCAAAATCAGCTCGACCTTCCCCATGAGCAATGGCCACAGGTATGTTCGCACCCGCCATCCCGGCAAAAAACAGGTTATTACTTTCTTGAATGGCCAATTGAGAAAACCGTGCTTCAAACTGCTCACTCTTGTTCCTTAAAAAATCAGGCCAATCGGCTGTACCAGGAATGATTTGACGCAAACCTGACAACATTTGACAACCATTACAAACACCCAAGGCAAATTTTTCCTGATTGGCAAAAAAGGCTGTAAACTGCTCGCGCAACTGTTCGGTGTATAAAATGGTTTTGGCCCAACCCAACCCAGCGCCCAGCACATCACCGTAAGAAAATCCACCACAAGCGACCAGACCGTTAAAACCATCCAATTTAACCTGACCACTGATCAAATCCTGCATGTGCACGTCGACACAGTCAAAACCTGCCCGCATAAAAGCTGCGGCCATTTCATTTTGGCCATTCACACCTTGTTCGCGCAACACCGCCATCTTGGGTTTTGTTGTGTTGACACAAGGAGCCAACAAAGTTTCATCGTAAACAAAATCCACTTTGGGTTGCATGCCCGAATCAATCTGTTTGATGGCTCGGAATTCCTGTTCTGCACATTCAGGGTTGTCACGGTTTTTCGCCATCAGGTAACTGGGTTTCGCCCAAATACTTTCCAATTCAGTCCGTTTCCAGCTGGTTTTTTCTGCACCATCAGCAATGGCGATGGCGTCATCAGTGGTGATACCACCAATATGATGAGTCAATTCGGTCAAATCATATTGTGTCAACAATTCCATCAATGCATCAAGTGACCCGTCATTGACCTCAATCACCACACCAGGTTCTTCATTGAATAAAAAGCCATCAGCAGCTTGCTGTTCAGGCACATTGATTTGCACCCCACAATGCCCAGCGAAGGCCATCTCTGCCACCGTGGTCAACAAACCACCATCCGATTTATCATGACACGCCAACAGCAACTGCTGTTCTATGGCTGCCGACATAAAACCAAACAGGTTTTTTAAATGTTGTGGCTGGTCTAAGTCCGGCGTTTCTTCACCCATTTGTTGCTGTGCTTGATACAGCACCGAACCGCCCATGCGATTTTTACCAGCTGACAAATCAATCAACAGCAATTCATTGCCGGCTTTGCCACTGAGTTGTGGCGTCAAGTGTTTTCTGACATCTGCTACTGATGCAAAAGCAGAGATGATTAACGACATGGGTGCTGTTACCTGTTTGCTGTGTTCGCCATCCTGCCAGCGGGTTTGCATGGACATGGAATCTTTACCCACAGGTATGCCGATGTCTAAATCTGGACACAACTCCATACCAATGGCTTTGACTGCTTCGAACAAAGCCTGAAATTCACCTTCATGGGAACTGGCGGCCATCCAGTTGGCCGACAATTTGATTTGATTCAGTGAGGTCAAACCTACACCCAATAAATTGGTGATGGCTTCGGTGACTGCCATACGCGCTGACGCCGCTGGATTCAGTAAAGCCAATGGTGTGCGTTCGCCCACTGCCATGGCTTCACCCGCATAGCCGTGATAATCACGCAAGGTCATACCACAATCCGCCACTGGCACTTGCCATGGACCGACCATTTGATCTCGATGAATTAAACCAGAAACAGTACGATCACCAATGGTTATCAAATATTTTTTACTGGCCACAGTAGGAAATGACAACACCAATTCAACCTGTTCTTTCAGGGTTTTGACCAATGGTTTGAATGTTTGCGTTACAGGAACACGAGTCTCAATATCGATTTCTGTTTTCGGCGTATTACCAAACAGCAAATCCATGGGAATATCGACCGGTTTGTTTCCAAAGAACTCATCACTCAATTCCAGTTTCTGTTCAGCCGTAGCAGTGCCCATAATGGCAAATGGACAACGCTCACGTTCACAGATTTGTTTGAATTTTTCCAGTTTTTCAGGTTTTACTGATAAAACATAACGTTCTTGTGACTCATTACACCAAATCTCCATCGGTGACATCGACACATGGTCAATCTGTAAACGGCGCAACTCAATCTCTGCACCCAGAGAAGCATCATCCAAAATTTCTGGTATGGCATTGGACAAGCCACCAGCGCCCACATCATGTATTGAACGAATTGGGCTTTCATTTTCCCGATACCAACAACGGTCAATCACTTCCTGGCAACGTCTCTGCATTTCAGGATTTCCACGTTGCACTGAGGCAAAATCCAAATCTTCTTGCCCATCAGCACTGCTGATGGAACTGGCTGCACCACCACCTAAACCAATCAACATGGCTGGCCCACCCAACACCACCACATAATCACCGGCTTGTGTGTCCTGCTTGGTGGTATGAATGTGGTTGATATGACCCATACCACCGGCGAGCATGATGGGTTTGTGATAACCTCGCCATTGATTGATTTCACTGGTCTGTTGTTCAAAATTTCTGAAATAAC
This sequence comes from Gammaproteobacteria bacterium, assembly GCA_030426705.1. Taxonomy (GTDB): domain Bacteria; phylum Pseudomonadota; class Gammaproteobacteria; order Xanthomonadales; family Marinicellaceae; genus Marinicella. The sequence goes on along the minus strand of JAUHXW010000041.1, from coordinate 7,728 downwards.
CACAAATATTTGGACGGCCAAATTCGTTATTAAATGCAGCAGCGCCAATCGGTCCTTTTTGCATGATTTCAAATGAAGTCGCCATGCGGCTTGGCGTTCCTGGTGCGTTTTGCTCCCACAGTTGTGGGTACTCAGGAATGTGCAGATGACTGACTGAAAAACCACACAGCCCGGCTTTAGGCTTGGCACCTTGACCAGTTGCCGCTTCATCCCTGATTTCACCACCCGATCCGGTGGCTGCACCGGCAAAAGGTTCAATACCCGTGGGGTGGTTATGTGTTTCCACCTTAATCAGTACATCAATGTCCTGTTCAACTTCGGTATATTGATGCCTGTCATTGGTAACCATCCGCTGCCCTTTGCCACCTGCAAAGACCGCCGCATTGTCTTTATACGCGGACAAAGCAGGCGCGGTGGTTTGTTGTTCGGTGTTCTTGATCATCTTAAACAAAGACAGGGCTTGCTGCTGATCGTCAATTTGCCATTCGGCATTGAATATTTTATGGCGACAATGCTCAGAGTTGGCTTGAGCAAACATCATCAATTCAACATCAGTAGGCAACTTGTCCAATTTTTGGTAACTGTTGTAAAGATAATCGATTTCTTCATCAGACAAGGCCAGGCCCATACTTTTGTTTAACGCTTCAAGCTTGCTCTTGCCATGTGATTTGATGTCAACATGATTAACCGGATTAGGCTGTTGATGATCAAAAAGCCCTTGCAAAGCATCACGACTGGTAAAAAAGGCTTCAGTCATGCGATCCATCACCAAATCATGATTGAAATCATGGTCATTGTTCATGGTTAACAACCGTCCTGCCTCAACACGGTTCACTTGTTCCAGCCCACAATGGTGCATGATATCGGATGCTTTGGTTGACCAGGGAGAAATCGTGCCAGGTCTTGGCATGATCATTTGCTGTAAATCAGTTAAGGGTTGCTGATACAGCTTTGCAGACAACAATCCCTCAATTTTATCAATTGCTGCTGGGGTTAGTTGTTCCTCAGATTCCAAAACATAGAAATTTCTGGCTTGCAAAATTTCGGTGGCTTCATGTTCTAAAGCCTGGTTCAGCTTGTTAAGTCTAAAAGGAGAATAAACATCCGAACCAATAAAAGTCAACAAATGAAAAGTCATGCGATGTGGCGGTTTCAAAAAAGAGGGTATTTTACATGAAGTGAACTGATATAGCTTGTTCAGCAAGTGTTTTTCCAGTCACCCAAAAGCAAAAAAAGCCGACTAAGATCGGCTTTTTATACATGTTGTTGCTTATGGTTATTTTCCGCTGATCAAGTCCAGGCGCTGTTTCAATTGTTCAGGCGGTAAATAACCTGGCATCAATGTGCCGTCATCCAAAACCAAAGCGGGTGTGCCTGAAACACCAGAACTGACACCGGCCTTGTAATGTTGTTCGATGGGATTGTCACAGGATTTTGCCTCAACGGGTTCACCCGCTTTGGCTAAAGTCATGGCTTTTTGCTGGTCAGCCGCACACCAAACATTCACAGCCTTATCGAATGAACCTGATTGCAAGCCAGCTCTGGGGAAAAACAAATATGAAATGCCAATTCCCAAATCATTGTATTCACTCATTTGCGCATGTAATTTACGACAATAACCACAATCAATGTCAGTAAACACTGTTATATGATGTTCCATTTCCTTGCCTTCGGGAAAAAAGTCTATGCGTTGTGATTTACCTATATTGGCCATCATGTCTTTTCTTATCACAGATTTTTTCTGATCTGTTAAGTTTGTTCTTGTTGCTAAATCAACAATGGAACCATTCACGATGTATTTACCGTCAGAGCTCATATAGATGATTTCACTACCGCGTCCTGCATCAATTACCAGCTCCTTAATGCCAGAAATGGGCGTGGCATTAACTTCAACAATTTCAATTTCTGAGTTGCTTAATTTTTTTAACGACTCGGCAAAGATCTCTTTGTCATCAGCTGCTGTGGCCAGTTGCATGAAAGCCACTGACACTAAAAAAATATAAAATTTCATGGGGTTTCCTTCTCTAATATGGTCAATAAGACCAATTATAATTCAATTGGTTCTGTAAAATAATGCAAACATTCTAATCATCGCTGAATTTTTATCCATTAAATTTGACAAAAATATCAAATTTTATCCACGCGGGTGATGTTTGGTGTGTAATTGTTTCAGTTTTTCTTTGGCTACCAGGGTATATATTTGTGTTGTGGAAAGATCGCTGTGTCCGAGTAATAGTTGTACCACCCTTAAATCAGCAGAATGGTTCAACAAGTGGGTGGCAAATGAATGTCGTAAAACATGCGGAGAGGGTAAAGGATAAATATGGGCCTCTTTGGCATATTTCTTGATCCGGTACCAAAAAGCCTGCCGGGTTATAACGCTCCCTTTTTGGCTGGTAAAAAGGTACGCATTATTCGATTGTTGAATTTTTTGCCTGTTGGTAGACAAGAAAACAGTCAACCAATCTACAGCAACCTCACCCATTGGAATCAATCGCTCCTTGCCACCTTTGCCAAGTATTCTGACAACTCCTTGATTTAAATTGATTTGGTTGAATTTGAGACCAACCAATTCAGAGACCCTCATTCCCGTGGCGTACATCAGCTCCAACATGGTTCTATCACGCAAGCCAAGCGGGTTAGTTTCATCGGGTTGCTTAAGCAACAATTCAACTTGTTGTTCCGATAAGGGTTTAGGAATTGAGCGTGTTGTTTTGGGTAAGGACGTTGCTAAAAAAGGGTTCTTTGCAAGAACTTTGGATTTTTGTAGATATAAAAAAAAATGGCGTAAAGCAGAAATTTTCCTGGCAATAGATTTGGTGTTTAAACCGGAATCTGTAAGTGAATGGATATACCTGTTAGCAAGTTGAACATTTACCTGTGATAGACCAAGGGTTTCTGCGAATTTCAGAAATTGATTGATGTCTGTGTTATATGCTTTGATTGAATGACTGGAAAGTCCTTTTTCCAGTCGTAGATAGGATAAAAATTGATCTAACAGATCAACGTCATCCATTTATTCAGCAGCAGTGTCCTGAGCTGCCGCTTCGGCTTTTTTCTCAAGGGTTGTCAAGTGAGACAACCATTGCTCAGCATTGCTCCTTGATTTTTGGTACTTCAATGCTTTGTTGAATGCGTTTCTGGCCTGTGAATATTTCTTCAAACTGGCATAACTCATACCCAACATCAACCAGGCATTACCGGTTTTATTGTCATCAAGGCCACCTTTTTGCAACGCAGAATTGATTGATTCAACCGCTTTACTCCAATCTTCAAGATCCACATAGAGGTATGAGCGTGTTAAATCCATGTCACCATCAGTAGCAAACTTACTTGCCTCTTCATAAGCTTTCATAGACTTTCTGAGTTCTCTGGCACCGTACCAAACCTGGCCTAATTGTTTCCAATTTTTGAAATTGGATTCAACTTTACCAGCTTCCAGGGCTTTCAGTAAAACGTCACCTGCTTTATAGGGTACGTCATTGTACGAATAAAGTTTAAAAAGCTGCATGTAGTCACTTTCTTTATCGAACAAGCCTTTACGGTATGCCATTTCCCAAACAGCCAGGGACTCTTTGTCTTTTTTCAAAGTGAACAGCACTGAATGTAATTGCATCCAATAAACCTTTTTATTAGGCGCTATGCCAATTAAGATGCGCAACACATCGGCCATCTCACGATACTCTGACAATTCAGAATGAATGGCCAACAACAACTGGTACCATGATTCTTTTGGCTGATCCGCTAATTGAATGGCTTGTTTTATGGCTGTTTTGGCCTCACGGAATTGTTCAAGCTGTACATGGGCATTGGCCTTAACTGCAAAAGCAGAATCAGGTATTTCATCTACCAAAGACATGTATTCATCGAGCGCTTTTAACCCAGCTTGATGCTTTCCATCAATCATTAGAAACTGGGCACGATGCAACATCATTTGAAAATGTGTTGTATTGGGCATGGCATCTAATTCAATTGATTTTTGGAAATTGGCCGCAGCAGAGACATAGTTACCTTGCATGGACTCTATATGTCCCAACAATTGAAAAACAACAGCCTTTACATACCCGCTGACGCCAGATTTATTCACCATTGCTGTTAATCCAGCTTTGGCTTCGGCATATTTTTCATCTGCCATCATCTCACTGAAACGAGTAACTTTCTTTTGTTGTGGCTCTGTCATCAAACCAACCTGGCCAGATGGTTTTCTGATTGGATTACCGGTTTTCAAAGAACCAGCAGTTGCCAAGGCAGAAAACAGCAGAGCGACAAACAATGTTGTGATTTTCATTTTCATACTATCACCTTTACTGATCTGGTAATTCAAATTCGATGGTTTGGGTAGCCACTTGTTCTACACCCACACCATTAACCACTTTGGGTTTGAATTTAAATTTCAAAATGGCTCGAATGGCTTCACGATCAAAAATACGTTTTGGCTTGGCATCAACCACTTCTGGATTTGAAACTGTACCTGAAGGGGTAATTGTGAATTTGACTTTTACCCAACCTTCAATTTTAGCCATCAATGCCTTACGAGGATATGTGGGCGCAATTCTTACAATAGGAATCACACCACCTTCCTCAGTCATGTTTACCTGACCTACAGCGCCTAAAAATGGACCATTACCGCCAACACCCAAATCAAGGTTTGGAATATTTGGCGTAGGCATGTTGTTCACAACTTGTTGATTTTGCTGAACATTCATCTTAGGTGGTGGAGGTGGCTCTTTAGGTGGTGGCGGTTTTTTTGGAATTCTTCTTGACCGCTCTCTGATTTCATCTTCCAACTTGACTTTGGTAAAGTCAATGGAAGGCAAATCATCATTATTACCCAGGTTTTTAGCTGCTTGACTTACCAAAGTATGCATAACCAAGTACAAAACCACGGTAATGACTGCAGCCAAAAAACCAACAAGAATGTAACGTGGCAAACTCATGATTTATGACCCCTGGCCTTTTTCTGCCGCAATAGAAATACTGGCAACACCTGCGGATTTGATTTGATCCATCACTTCTACTAAATCACCAGTTCTGGAACCTCTATCAGCAATAATGACGGCACTGGCCTCTGGGTTTTCTGCATGCATTTTTTCAACCCTTGAACGAACCGCACGCAAATCAACTTCCTGTTTGTTAATCCAGATCATACCATCTTCTTTGATGGCCACCAGAATGTTACCTTTTTTGACTTGTTTCGCTTGTGAGCTTGATGGTCTGGAAATTTCCACACCGGTTTCTTTAACAAACGAAGTTGTTACGATGAAGAAAATCAACATAATAAATACCACGTCCAACATGGGCGTGATGTTGATTTCTGCTTCGTCTTCATGAAAATGTCTTTTCTTCATATCAATTTTCTCTCATTACATAAATATGACCAATAAAATCACTCATTGGTTCAAATTTATTATTGTGATTGCATGCGGTCTTCTAATTTATCAGTTTCCACGATGGCTTTGTGTTTGAAGTAAGTGGTAAAAAACACACCGGAAAGTGCGGCCACCATACCTGCCATTGTTGGAATTGTTGCTTTAGAAACACCACCTGCCATGGCTCGGGCATTACTGGTACCAGCTATAGCCATAATATCGAATACTTGCAACATGCCATAAACCGTTCCAAATAATCCGAATAGAGGACTGATCGCTACCAGCGCTTCCAGAAAACCAAGACCCGCTCGCAATTCAATTTTTGCTTCGGAAACTTTGGCCTCTTTAATGCGCTTGGCATACCAGGTTGTGGTGTCTTCTCTACTTTCCCATTCTGAAATAATTTTATTTCTCAATTTTGGGTAAGTCACAAAATAAAACCACGAACGCTCAAGAATCATCAACCACATGACAAATAACAGCAACATGATGGCCCATAAAACAGGGCCACCCATGTCAACAAAAGTTAATATGTCATACCATCGCTCTTTGAGCCAAAACATATTTATTTCTCCGCCATACTGGCAACGATACCAGCGCTCTGCTCCTCAAGAATTTGAGTCTGTTTACGTGCCATAGACTGCAACACTGAGTGCAATACAGTCAACGGAATGGCAACAACCAGACCCAGTACCGTAGTAACCAGAGCCATTGAAATACCGCCAGCCATTGATTTAGGATCACCAGTACCCATCAAGGTAATCATTTGGAAAGTTTGAATCATACCAACAACGGTACCTAACAGACCCAATAACGGGGCAATCACATAAAGCACTTTAATGAATGACAAACCTGACTCCAACGGTCCTGTTTCACGCAAAATGGCTTCATCCAGTTTTAACTCCATGGTTTCAATATCCGCATCCGGGTTCTCTGAATATACAGACATGATGCGACCCAAGGCATTGTTTTGACTGGGTTGTTTCTTCTTAAGTTGAGATTTAATCTTGCTGCCTGAAGCAAACAACATAAAGAATTTAATTAAGGCAATAATCAAACCAAAGGCACCCAATGCCAAAATCACGTAACCCACTGGGCCACCTTGTTTGATTTTGTCTTGAATACTTGGAGTTTGTACCACCAATTGCAAAATGGTACCACGTGTGTAGTCAACTGGCACCTGTGCCAAAGTACCTTGTGATGAACCAACAAACTTGCTGGCCATGCTGGCATATTGTGCAGCTGGTTGTTTTTGTAATCTTTGTAACTCACCATTACCTGTACCAGTACCAGCATCAGCAGCCGATTTCCAAACCAGGAAATTACCGTTTGAATCGAATGCATTAAAAGTACCTACACGAGTTACCGTTACACCCGACTCAATTTCACCGCGTTCATCACGAATGTCAGTGGTAAAACGAGAAATTTTACCTTCTTCAATGATTTCACGTTGCACTTCTAACCACAGTCGTCTCAATTCCTGAATATTAGGTAATTTTGATTGAGAGGCCACTTGGGTCAAAAAGTCCAAACGGCTGTTGTCCAACTCGGCAGAAGTCATAGACTCTTCAATGGCACTTCTCAAGTCACCAGCCAATACTTTAACTGTACCAGCCATTTCACCCAGGTTACCAGATCTTTCTGCCAAAGTGGTTTCCAAATCAGCCAAGGTTTTTTCGTTTTCATCAAAAGCCAATTTCAACTCTTCGGTTCTTCTTTCCAAAGCAGCCAATTGATTTCTGGCTTGAGCCAAAAGGTTTCTTTGTTGGTCTCTTTGACGTTTGAATTCTGCTTCACGTTTTTGGTTAGCTTGTGAACTTTCTGTGGCAGCTCTTTTGACCACATTCAAAAGTTCATCCAATGACATGTCTTGCGCTTGGGAAGTTACCGCCATCAAGCCAAGGGCTAATAAAGTGATGATTTGTTTTTTCATTGTTTATTCTCCTGAAGCTTGAAACAAGATTGGCAAACCTACCAAATTAGGTGCAGCTTGCTTGGCAGCAATTCTGATGCCTTCTTTGATAGATGAATTGTACTGATCAGGCAGCACTTCAAAACTCTTGCTTTGTGGGTTCCACCAACCAGACTGCTTTTCATCCAAAGTTTGGTACAACAAAGCCGTGCGGCCAATTTGTAAAAAGTTCACTTTTACACCACCATCGATGTCTGCTTGATAAGTAGACACAGATCGACCGTAATCAAGTTCAATCTGATACGCCTCTGTGACTTTTCTGTATTTTTCAGAGGTGGTCACGTTAGAAGCGTTTAACATGTTTTCCAGCTGAGTAACCCTTTTGTTACGCTCCTCAAATCTGAAAGGAATATCTGCCTCAACAATTTGTCTGAGCATGTCTACCAT
>JAUHXW010000040.1 GCA_030426705.1 Gammaproteobacteria bacterium | reverse complement strand
GAGACCAGCGGCGATCGGGGCGAGGGCATCCGCCGCTTCCTCGACACCGAGGGCCAGCTCCTGATGCTCGCCATGTTCCTGCTCCTGGGCTGCGCGCTGGCCGGGGCGGCGCTGGCGGCCATCACCCCCATCGGCCTGCTGTACGCGGCGCTGTCGCTGACGGTCCTGCGGATGCTGCCGGTGGCGCTGGCGCTGCTGGGCTCGGGCGCGCGGGGCTGGACGCCGGCGTTCCTGGGGTGGTTTGGCCCGCGCGGCCTGGCCTCACTGCTGTTTGGCCTGCTGCTGATCGAGGAGGGGGTGCTGGAGCGTGGAGACGAGATCTTCGCGGTGGTGGTGGTTTTACCCGCACCTTGTAAGCCAGCCATCAGGATGACTACGGGTGGTTGGGCATTGAAATTGATGCCCTCGGTGGCTTCACCCAATACCTTAATCAGTTCTTCCTGAACCACTTTAACCATCACTTGTGCGGGTTTCAGACTGAGCATCACCTCTTTACCCAGTGCCCGTTCCTTGACATCTTCAATGAATGATTTAACCACTGGCAAGGCCACATCAGCCTCTAGCAAGGCCACCCTGACTTCACGCAGGGCTTCTTTGACATTGTCCTCAGTCAGATTAGCTTGCCCTCTGATCTTTTGTATGCTTTTCGAAAGTCTGTCCGTTAAGTTATCAAACATTGTGCTGATTATCCTATTGGTATTGATAAGAGATGCTATTATAATGGCTTAATTATCAAATATAAATGAGACCACTGATAAATATTGTCTCAAATAACATATGACAGCGCTTATTATAGCTACCCTGCTGGCACATTTGCTGGCCATTTTCACATTAAAAAACTTCACTGTATCCAGGCTGTTACTGGTGCTTGCCAGTGCTTTACAAACAGTGATATGTGGCCAATTGTTATTGACTGAATCAGGCTGGATATTTAATGCACAAAATGCCTGTCTGGTGGTCAGTTGGATGTCAAATATCATTGTTTTGATGGCAGGTTTCAGGTTGCCTTTGCTCAGATTGTTCCTACACGTGATTGCGATAACAGTGATAGCCTGGATTTATTTACTGCCGCTCTCTACTGATTCCAAGCCTTATAACTGGGCTTTGGACTTACATATCCTGTTTTCAATTGTCGCTTACAGTTTACTGTTTGTTTCTTCCATGGTTTCTATCAACCTGGGATTACAAATTCGTAAAATGAAAAAAAATGTTTTCATCACCCAAAATACCAACGTTAACAGTCTATTAAGAAACAAAGAAAAACTGTTTAAATTGATACTTTTTGGCTGGTTGTTTTTGAGTTGTGCATTGCTCACCGGCATCATGTTTGTCAAAGGTTTTTTGGCAGAAGGCATGGGTCACAAAGTTGTGTTCTCATTACTGGCATGGGTTTTGTTCGCCGTTTTGATTTTTGGCCGTTTGACCAAAGGCTGGCGTGGTAAAAAAGCCATTAAGTTGAATTTGATTGCCATGACTTTATTAATGCTCGGTTTTTTGGGCAGTTATTTGGTATTGGATTATCTTGTCTGAATCATGTTAGCTGAAATTTCGACCACCTCATTGCTGATTGCCATTGGTGTTTTACTGCTGTTATCAGCGTTTTTTTCCAGCTCAGAAACGGCTCTGATGGCCTTGAATCGCATCAAATTAAAAAATGATGCCAAACACAAGAAAGGTGCCTTCCTCGCTAAAAAGCTGTTAGAAAAGCCCGATCGGCTGATTGGTTTGATTCTGATTGGTAATAACTTCATCAACATTGCCGCCACTGCATTGACCACCATTGTTGCCATCAAAGTTGCAGGTGACAAAGGGGTTGCTTATGGTACAGCCATTTTAACTTTCGCCATTTTGATTTTTTCAGACGTGACTCCAAAAACCTATGCGGCACTGCACCCGGAAAAAATTGGTTACTTTGCTTCGTTTGTTTTAACGCCATTGTTGAAAGTATTGTATCCGGTGGTGTGGACCACTAACTTGCTAACCAATGGTTTGTTGCGTTTACTTGGCGTACCCAAATCGATTGCGCAAGAAGCCTTGTCACGAGAAGAACTGAAAACCCTGGTGATTGAAAACGATATGATTAACCCGGATGTTCAGCAAAAAATGATGATTAACGTGATGGATCTCGATCATATACGCATTGAAGATGTCATGGTGCCCCGCAATGAAATACAAGGCATTAACCTCAATGATGATTGGGCGGTGATCGAAAGACAACTGGTCAACACTTACCTGACCCGATTACCGGTTTACATTGATAACATTGATCAAGTCATTGGTATTTTGCATATTCGCACCATCCTGACCATGCTTAAGAATCAAACATTGAATCATGACAAGTTGAAGCGGATATTGCGAAAACCCTACTTTGTTCCCGAGTCAGCCAGTTTGTCAGCACAGCTGAAGGAATTCCAAAGGAAAGAAAGGCGCATGGGGCTGGTTGTGGATGAATATGGCGACTTGGTTGGCTTGGTGACCATGGATGATATTTTGGAGGAAATTGTTGGCAAATTCACTTCAGAACCCGGTGACCGGGGCCTTAAAATCATTCAACAGGATGAAAACCAATATTTAGTCAAAGGCCGTATCGCCATTCGTTCTCTCAATCGCCGGTTGCAATGGAATCTACCCACTGAGGATGCCACCACCATCAATGGTTTGATTACAGAACATTTACAGGATTTACCGACCAAGGATTTGGCAGTTGACATCAATGGTTATCACATGACCATTCTGGAAATAACCGAGGATAACATCATCAGCAAGGTGCTGATTGAACCACCGGAAAAAAGTTAAGATTTTTTGATGGTTATTTTGCCGACTACTGCCATCAACAGCATCATGCCACACAAGGCATAAAACACCCAGTCAAACGAACGACTCATCAACCAACCTGCTACTGCACCACCGACAAAGGCACCCAGGAATTCGGCTGATGAAAACACGCCCATGGCTGCTCCTCGGTATTTTTCACTGGCTATTTTTGACAACAAAGCTGGCATAGCTGCTTCCAGAAAATTGAATAAGCCAAAATAAACCACCAGCACCAAAGCGACTAACAGGATGTTTTCCAAGCCCCATGTGAAAGCCAGGAAGTTAAAACCCAACAGCGTAAATGCAGTCAACATAAACAACATATGTTTTTTCAACTTCTCCTGAGTGATGATCATGGGAATCATGATGAATAATGAACAAAACAACACCGGCAGATACAGCTTCCAATGATCATTCAAAGGCAAGTTGAACTGATTCACCAGCATCAAAGGCAACACCAAAAATAACGCGGTCATGCTGGCATGCAGAACAAAAATACCCAAGTCCATAAACACCAATTCTTTCTGTTTGATGCAATGTACCAGCTCTTTGAAATGATAATCCCTTTGTTTCAACTTTTCTGGCTCCTTGACCCATAAAACCAAAACCAACAAAGCACAGGCGGCTAAAGCTGCAGTGAACCAAAACAATCCTGAAAGGCCAAATCCATTGGCTATGATGGGCCCGGTAATAAATGCCAGCATAAACGACAAACCAATACTTGAACCCACTATACCCATGGCTTTTCCGCGTTGTTCCGGCCTTGACACATCAGCCACCAACGCCATACCTGTCGAAGCGATGGCCCCCATGCCCTGAATGGTTCTGCCCAAAATGATTTGCCAAATATCTGATGCCAATGCCGCAATCACCGAACCTGCTAAAAATAACAACAATCCCGTGGCTATCACTTTTTTACGCCCCCAGACATCAGACAAATAGCCCATGGGAATTTGTAAAGCGGCTTGCGTCAAGCCATAAACACCCATGGCTATCCCCAACAAAAAAGGTGTTGCTCCGGTGATTTGATCACCGTAAACAGCAAACACGGGGAGAATCAAAAACAATCCATACATGCGCAAAGCAATCATGAATGCGATGGCCATGGCTGATTTTTTTTCTGTGGAATTCATGCGTGACATATTGGCTGCGCATAATACCACCAACAGGCTTTTAAAACCACCGCTGTTTCACCCAAAAAGGAATGACTTTATTCCACAACTAAAGGTTCAAGAGCACTGCTCATTCCTTTATAATAGCGACCAACAAAACAACACTGACGTTTCAATGGAAAACCCTATCAAAAACATCGATGATGTCATGACTTTGACCCAGGCTGACATGGAAAAAGTCAACAGTCACTTAAAGTCACAGCTGAACTCTGATGTTGTCCTGATAAACCAAATTGCTGCTTATATCATTAACAATGGTGGCAAAAGATTACGGCCTGTGTTGCATGTCCTGTTGGCCCAGGCATTGGGTTATCAAGGAGATGAACATATCAATTTGGCTGCGGTCATTGAACTGATTCATACCGCCACCTTGTTGCATGATGATGTGGTTGATGAATCAGAAATGCGACGCGGTGAAAAAACATCTCATGAAATTTGGGGTAATTCTGCCAGTGTTTTGGTTGGAGATTTCCTGTATTCCAAATCATTCCAAATGATGGTCAAAGCTGACAGTATGCGAGTCATGAAAATCTTGTCAGATGCCACCAACAAAATATCCGAAGGTGAAGTACAACAGTTATTAAACATTGGCAACCTGGAGATTTCCGAAGCTGATTATTTTCAAATCATTGCCAACAAGACAGCTAAACTGTTTGAAGCCGCTTGTGAACTTGCAGGCGTGATTGCCGGAAAGGGCGATGAAACCATCAAAGAGCTTGGCCAATTTGGTATGTTTCTTGGTACCGCTTTTCAAATTGCCGATGATGTGTTGGATTACACTGCGGATGATGAGTCTTTAGGCAAAAACCTCGGTGATGATTTCAATGAAGGTAAATTGACTTTACCTTTGATATTTCTCTTAAAAAATGGCACACAAGCACAACAACAAACCATTTCTCAGGCCATTGAACATCCAGAGCTTGCTGATTTTGAAGCCATAAAGAATATGGTCATACAAACTGAAGCCATTGAATACACTTTGGGACAGGCGCAAAACTACAGCAATAAAGCCAAACGATCACTCAATGTTATTAATGACAGCAAAGCAAAGTCAGGCCTGGAATTTGTTTGCGACTACGCCTGGAAAAGAACAGTATAAAGGAATAAGGCTTTGGCGAGAAAAGAGTGGCGTCCCCTAGGGGACTCGAACCCCTGTTACCGCCGTGAAAGGGCGGGGTCCTAGGCCACTAGACGAAGGGGACTTAGAACTCTTATGCGACCTGTTTTTATATTGCATCCTCCTTTTTGACTCCAGATCGTAATCAAAAAGTTGGCGTCCCATAGGGGACTCGAACCCCTGTTGCCGCCGTGAAAGGGCGGAGTCCTAGGCCACTAGACGAATGGGACGCAAGGACTTTTCACTATTTGTCTCTTTGTTGGTGGAGCTAAGCGGGATCGAACCGCTGACCTCAACACTGCCAGTGTTGCGCTCTCCCAGCTGAGCTATAGCCCCACAAAGAGGATGCGTATTATCAACATTTACCGGCCTATAGTCAAATATTTTTCCAAAGATTTTTGCGGCAGCTACTCGCCACGATAAATACAACCCGATGTACAGGTTTCACAAACCTCTACCTGTGACAATTCTGGCAGTTCAAGTTTCAATTTTTGCCAAATCCATATTGCCAGATTTTCACTGGTTGGATTTGATAATCCTTCGATATGGTTGAGACACGCATGATCCAGTTCATCATACAACGGCTTGAATACTGCTTTGATGTCAGCAAAGTCAACAATCCACCCCAATTTGGCATCAGGTTCGCCAGAAACGGTGATGATTACCTTGAATGAATGCCCATGCAAATTACCACACTTATGCCCTGCTGGCACATTCGGCAGCCAGTGCGCCGATTCCAGGTAAAATTCCTTATAGATATCCATTTATTTTTTCTTTACGTACAGAACCATCTTGTGGTCGATTAATTCATAACCATGATCATGGGCAATTTTTTCCTGCAGTTTTTCAATTTCTGCATCGTAAAACTCCATGACTTTCCCGGTATTAACGTCTACCATATGATCATGATGTTCGCCGGTATCAAGCTCATAGACAGCCTGGGTGTCTTCAAATTGATGCTTACAAACCAGACCGGCTGTATGAAATTGATTAAGCACACGATAAATGGTTGCCAAGCCGATGTCATGACTGGCTGCTTTCATTTCATCGTACAGGTCTTCTGCTGCATAATGACGACCTTTATTTTCAGTCAGAAACTCAAGAATTTGTAACCTGGGTAATGTCACTTTCAAACCAGCATCTTTGATGTCTTTTTTGCTCATGGGTAAGAATTAACTGATATTTAATTGATTTTATTGTATCATTCCCGATTGAATTTTAAACGTCTTATTGAAATGAAAATTATTGTTATTGCTTTGATGTTGTCAATTTTTACCTTGATGGGTTGCTACAAAACACCCATCCAACAAGGAAATATATTGAAACAGGAAGACATTGATGAGGTCAAACCAGGCATGACCAAACAACAGGTAGCCATAGTTCTCGGCACACCAACCATTGCTGACCCTTTCAATCAAGACCGTTGGGATTACATCAATACCCAAAAAGCCAAAGGCGATTTCAAAAAACTAAAAAAATTCACCCTCTATTTTGAAGACAATAAACTGGTAAAAACCGAGGGAAATTACTATCCAAATGACGAAGAAATCACTACAGAGATTGACTAGGGCCTGTTAACCCTACTGGAACAGCCCTATTTTTTTGCTTTAGCTTGTTCTGCTCTTTTGCGTCTGACCGCTTTAGGGTCAGCAATCAATGGTCGATAAATTTCAATTCGATCACCATCCTGCACTTGATGATTTAAAGGCTTCACCTGGCTAAAAATACCAACCTTTGTTTCTTGCAAATTGATTTCAGGAAATTCAGTTAAAACACCGGACTGTTGTATGCATTGTTCAACGTTACTACCATGGGCAATTTCTATGGTAATCAGCTTTTGTTGCTCAGGTGTCGCATAAATCACCTCGATAGTGAGCATGCGATGTGCTTCATTGTTTTTGTTTGGCATACAACACCCCTGCTCTATTGACAAAATCATTAACCAACCCAGCAGCCAATTGGTCAAATCCTTTGGCAAACATTTTACCTAATAATTGCGATTTGACTTCATATTGCAATTGCAACTCTACTTTGGAACCAAAAGCAGGAAACTGATGGAATTGCCACTGCCCTGATAACTTTTTAAAAGGGCCACTTTCCAGGCTCATCATTAAATTAATGTAGTCCTCATCAACCTCTATGGTATTGCGGGTTGCAAACTCCACTTCTATTCCGCTGACTTTTATCAACATGCCTGCCACATAGCCATCATCAAAGGTGTTTTTCACAAACCCTTTTTCACACCATTGCAAAAACTCTGGATATAACTCAACCTGATTAACCAGATCAAGCATTTGTTGACTGGTGTAAGGCACAATGGCAGATTTAATTATTTCAGCCATTTGATGCCTCTAATTGATGCAATTTTGACATATTTTAAATAAAATTTACTGTTCACAAACAGACACCATTGATATGGCCAAAACAAAGAAAAAGGATAATACCATTGTCATCAATAAAAAAGCATCCCATGAGTATCATTTTATTGAAGAATTTGAAGCGGGTATTGAATTACAAGGATGGGAAGTCAAATCAATGCGTGCCGGCAAGGTCAATTTGGCTGAAAGTTATGTCTATGTCAAAGATGGAGAAGTGTTTTTGACCAATTGTCACATCACTCCATTAAATACAGCTTCTACTCATGTGGTGGCTGATCCCAACAGAACCAAAAAGCTGTTGTTACACAAACATGAAATCAATCACTTGATAGGTGCAGTAGAAAGAAAAGGCCTGACCCTTATTGCCAGAAGCCTTTACTGGATCAAAGGGCGGGTTAAACTAAAAGTCATTCTGGCACAAGGCAAAAAGCTGCACGACAAGCGTGCAGCCATCAAAGAAAGAGACTGGAACCGCCAAAAGCAAAGGCTGCTTAAAGGCGGTTAATAATTTAATCGTTCCAACAACCGGAGTTAACTGGCCCCCTTTGTCCCAAGTTATTGTAAGTAATGGTTGGACAAGCTGTGTCTTGTGCTTGACCATTAATAGCTGTCGCAGTAAGTGTCCAGCCACCACCAGCTGCTGCTGCAGTTATTTGATAATCATCCGTCGTTAAAAAAGCTGCAGTTAATCCAAGAGCTGCCAAATCTGCAGGGTATGCATTATTATTGGCATAAAATTTTTCATACATGTTGGCTATTTCAAGTAAACGACTGTGCGCATCAGATCTTTTACTCTCCATAACATATTGTCTGTAGTTCGGTAAAGCATAAGCTGCCAACATGGCAATAATTGCAATGACTACCAATAATTCTATCAGTGAAAAACCTTTATTTTTGATACGTTTCATTCAATCACCATTGACTTACCATCTGTAATAAAAATTATATGTCTGAAGTCTTGAACTGAAGGTTCTCTATGAAGTTTTTCAAAAATGACTTTTTCAAAATAGTAACTTTGTCCAACTTTCAATTCACTTAACTTCAAGGGCTTCGGTTCTGACTCATCCATACTTAGTATGCTCTGTTTTTCATCAATGGTATATTTATATTTTCTTCCATTGAAGACCACAGCTTTTTCATTACCCACTATTGCCTCCAGGATTGCTGTATCTACAGCTGTTATAGCAACCTCGGTATCAGCATATACAGAAGTAAACAGTGAGAAACAAAACATCAACACCAACGATTTCACGCTTAACTTTTTCATTCTAATCACCATTAATCATTTAATAAATTTGTCCAGTTTCTTCTGCGCCAAGTGAATTGTTGCACTGAGAAATTTTGTACACCATCAAGACCTTGAGTACCAAGTGTTTTAAGACCAGATCGTTCTGTAACAGTAGGCGCGCCAATAAGGAAATCATCTACAAATACGCCGATACCACTCTCAACTTCTATATTGGTTTCGTGCAAGAAAATTTCACCAACATCTGGAACTGATCCTGAATATGGATTCACCGCCATCAACCAACTTCTGCCACCCCGTTCACACGGATCTAAACCTGCTGTAATGTTAGAAGTCACCAATAATGCATCCCTACCAACCAGTTTCAAAGGGTTAAACACCCTCTCACCCTGCTCTGGCAATTTAATTTTCCAACCATTGTCAGTCGAATGATTCACTGTATTAGATGTCACATTTCTCAAGTTTCCACTCGCCGTCAAAGTCAGTTCCTGCTCCACAAAATCATCTGTATCAAGGTTCAAGTTGGTTTCAGAAGAAGTCAAACCGTCAACAACACCAACAACATACTGTGTGGCAAGGAGATTAATTGAACGATCAGAGGGTTCCAGGTATTTTCCAGTTGCATACATGACAATAACGTCGTTTTCAGAGGTTTGAATTGCATCGGGAACTGCTACAATCTGAGGTCGAACTGTTATAGGTCGATGTTTCACACCATTGGCTCTGACCAGTTTGGTTGATGTCCAGTTTGAGGGCGAAGAGTCAGTGAAATCAAATCGCCATAAATTACCATACAAATCACCAGCATAGGCGTAGTCTGCACCGTAGTCTACTCGAGGATTCAGTTCACCGGGTGGTTTTTGAAATTCAGAGTCAACTGCCGCAACTGTAGCCAATCCATTTGGAGTTGTGACCGAACCAACGCCTGTATCAATTTTTGTTAATAATTGACCATCACTCAGTCTGACCACAAATAATACAGCATGCCCTGTTGTACTGACTTTATTTCTTGGATCCGAAGGATCAGAGTAATCATTTTCCGAGTTGTTATATCCATTGGGAATCAAAGCCACCCACTCACCAGTACTACTGATTCTAACAACGGTTGCCTGACCATAACTGAAACCCATATCTGGATCATTTTCATCGGAAAATTCCCACAACACGGTTGGCTCTGTACTGTTACCATCAGTGACATCCAGAGCAAAATACGATTGGCCTCCATACCTCATACCCGAAACCAACACACTGGTCCATGAGCCATTTATAAATGCATCACGCACCACTGGAGTATTATCTACATAAGACCAATGATCGGCATTGGGTGCAGGCAATCTGTGGATATTATTAAAGGCTTTATAGGGAATATAGGCCCATCTTTCTTTGCCCTCATCGGCACCTGCTGCATTAAAAGCATGCAACATACCTCCATTTGAACCAACATAAACGGTATTGTTCCTGTCTTTTTGGGCGATTTGAAAGTCAAGATAACCATTATCACTGTCGGCTGCCAAACGCTCAGGTGTGCCTGGACCCCATTCGGAATCTTCATAGGCGGAACTGGGTCCCCTGACTATGTAGGGGCTGGCATGGACAATATCAGCTAAAACACTTTCACGATCTTTCAACACACCAGAGTTATTCTGTTCCAAACTCTGGTCACCGGAAACATAATTGATGATGTCATTTATAGTAACACTATAGTTTGCTAAAAATGCTTCTGCATTATTTTGAATGATATTTTTCATTGGAGTACTTAAGCTTCCATCAAACGCTTCTTTTAACCCAGTTACGGGGTTATAGACATAGATATTGCGAACAGTTTGCTTACTTACAGTGGTTTCAGTGGCCTCACAATAACCACCTGTTAAAATACAGGACGCATCCCAAATTGCATCACCAAAAGAACCATTCTCATTCACTTCCTGGGCAATCAAATGTCCAGACCAGGTTGATGAATCAAAAGACGGAGAATAACCACGGGTACTGTCAGTAATAACACCAGAGGATATGGTGGAAGAACTTCCCCTTGATACGCGTTCAAGGATACTGTTCACCACGGTATTGAGCGCATTCACCAATTCATTGGGATCATTGGCACTGAAAAAATCTCCACGACTGTTAATTGACGAATGCCAGACGTCATCAATTCTGACGTCCTCACTTGAAGCATTTGGCCAATTACATTGATTGGTTCGAAGACCTCGATAAACCGCCTCTTTGGCATCGGCTATGGCAGTTACTTCCGGACAGTTGCCATCGCCGAAGTTTTCATCTTGATACTTTCTGACCCTGGTTGATTCCAGACCCATACCTACGTTGTAAGTGACCAAATGTTGCCAATATGCCGGGTCGTTTTTGGGGTTCCAAACAAAATCTTCACTTTCCCATTCATCATCCAACCCTGAAAAATCAATCAAAGTACCATCACTTTTATATCGGTCTTTTTTGAACCTTTTTACATTATTATTTAAATTGGGGTTCAAATCTCTTGCCCATGAATCAAAAGCAATGTCAGATAAGGTTGTTCTGTTTTCTGATTTTGAATAAATATGTTGTTCACCTGTGCCGGTATAGTTCCCATAAAGGTTATCTGTATCACCGGGTAAAGTATTGGGGGTTTCATCCTTGATCACCGTGGTACCAAATCCACCATTCCACCCACCATCTGAAATAGCGATATGAAAATTCTGTTGGCAGGAAAGGTTGGCATTGAAATCAGCGTTCCAGTAACTTGAATCTTTTTCAAACAACCGACCAGCTCGTACAAAAGAATTTCTCAAAGGCGTTCCACTATTGGTAACCGAACCGAACAGCCAATCAAAAAAATCAGTGCGGTGTGTCCCGTCAAATCTATCTAAGCTACTGAAATAATCATTGCGGTTTAATTCTTGCCATGCAATTTTGAAATTAGGGCCGAATCCGGAAAAGGCACGACTGATGGCGGCTCTTGATAATTTTGCTCTTGAATTGTAATAACTGTACCAATTGGCAAAGTTCTTTAATTCGTCTCCTGTTACAAAAACACTATCCCAACCATTATCAGCAGCATTTCGGACGCTGTAATAGGCCGCGGTTCCTCTGTTTGACCAATTTGGATGGTAGTTTGTGTAACTATTCCCAGTGTTCATACTCTGTTCCTGGGTGCTGGCAAAATAAATAGTTACATCCGGGTCGTTTGGATCTGTTTTATATACGTAACGACTGATGGCTATGTATTTTTTAGTCAAATCAACCGTATCATTTGCCGCCATATTATTGTATTCATGATAACCATCAACCCAGGCACTCTCAGGATTAGAATCAGGCATTTGTGTGCCATCCGGTTTTAAAGGAGGTGAATACTTGATGTTGGGGTTATAGTAAATTTTATTCAACGTAGGATCGGTGAAGTCAGTACCACTGGATCCTGAAGAGCCCATGTAGGACCAATACATACTACCAGAATCATCGAGTGTAACTGCAATGGCTGGTGGAACAGATTGGTTCAAAAACAAAGGATCGTGTGACAAATCCAATAATGCGCTTTTCCCCGGGTTACTGTAACCTGCAAATACGACTGTTAAGGTTACTACAATTACATGTTTTAATTTTAAGACTGACATAATCTAATACCTATTTAATTGGTTGCATCACAGCCTGTAACAACTGTATACATCGACTGTAACAATGAAATATTATTGCCATCGCCGCTTTGACTTTTACCTGTGACCATAAAAGATCGCTGTTTACAATTTGAACCTGATGTTGCTGGAATTTCAGCATCTCCAGAATTATTGGTTATCTGCCCATAAATAACTTCATGAATTAAATATTGTGGCAATTCGTTTAATGCGCCATTACCGTCGATTGTAGTAAATGGATGGTTGTGAACGGTTCCTGCTGTACTGTCCCAGTTACGTTTCAAAAAATCCACCAACACAGGATTTTTTGCCGAAGTGGGATTATTGGGATCTAACAGCAGTGAATAGAGGTTGTTAAACTCTCCAGTTGGCGTACCTCTCACATTAATACCATTGGTTAGATCTACTAGGTTATACAAAAAATATTCACCCTGTCTGATAGCACTGTTTGCACCAGAATTAGCCAATGCCCTGTTGTGTAGGCCAGCCGCCATTTTTTCCTGCAAAATTGTACTTTTCATTCCGGTATAACCCATCAAAGTGATAACAACCAAAAGAATCAACCCAATGGCTAAGGCAGCACCCTGCTGTTTTCGAAAAGTTGATGCATGCTTAATCATAAGGTATAGCTCCTAACAGGTACAATTGCTGTAAATTCTCGGCGGTACATTCTATCTCTTGGCAAGCCGGAAGGAAGTATGGGCGGGGGAGATACCCGGTTCAGACTATCTGGTGTATAAATGTATGTTTCAGTTTCATTGGTGGCACTGTTATTCACAGTATTTAAAAGCAAGTGAACTTCAATTGCGTAAATTGAACGCCATAAACAACCAGGACCATTGGCCAACTGTACATCTGAAATATAATCAACGCCAGGTGGCTTGATACACCCCATGATACCTTCCATAATATCATCATTGGTGGTATCCCCTCCTCCAACAACATTCTGAACCTGATCAGCTGTCAAACGAAGCACATGGCCTGTTTGCGTTTGAGCCAGGTAAAAAACATCAAATCGTTCAACTCCTTCAACCATTTGTTGTACATTCCCATTCTCAACACGATACAAAGAACTGATCATTCTGCCAGCTTGATTCGGATCCGCATCAATTCCTACAAAATAGGTGACATTCCTCAATTCGTCATCAAAATTAAACACCCGGGTGTCTCCGTTAAGATTAAACCCTGGAATGTTTGACGCTGCATTCACTGCATGCTCATGCAGTCAGCTATTATGGCATCCCCACTGGTATATGTACTGGAATCCTCTAATGTTAATGCATTGCCAGCAATCGAAACCACTCGATTCCCTCCGGTTAAATACCTGACTGTGATGATGTCGGTATTATCGGCTCGATTATTGTCATTGGTGCCAATAGCAGGCAATGTAAATGAAGAATCAGCCCCTGGCGTATTCAATGCGGGCAAACAGGCGCCACCTGTACACTCAAAACCGCGGATAAAAAAGCTTGGATCCAGAGGGTAGCTATTGTACGCGGAAATATCATTAGGATCCGGCAACTGATCGTTATCAGCTAAACCATCTAATGCAATTTGGTTAGCAGCTGGAAAGCCGTTAGTGAATGAAACGTTATTTGAAATTCTCCAAGATGACAATTCAAAGCCCTGATTCCATTTATCAACAAACGGTTCAGGCATTGTCAGAGTGGTACAATGTTTCCTGCCGGCCATTTCAAAG
>JAUHXW010000370.1 GCA_030426705.1 Gammaproteobacteria bacterium | reverse complement strand
CATGCCTGCTTCATCTACCGATTCAGGCAAGGTCAAAACCTGGGAAAACTGGCTGGTGGCAACGCTTTGTTCAAAACTCTGCCCTGACTGGTTTTCAGTGATGTTTTTAACTTTACCGAAAACCCGCAGTTGTCCGTCGGCTATTTCTGCATTGAATTCCATGTCCTGGCCTTCTGGTGCCGTTATTTTCACCTCAAGATGGTCTTTGGTTTCTTCCATCACTACCGAGGGTGAAACCGGTGAAAGCCCAAATCCCTGTTGTGAAAAAAATGAACCATTGGGCATCATGCTGGACATCAGCTGATTCATGCGATTTTGTAAATCCTGAAATTGTCCACTTGGATCCCAGGGATCCAGCCAGGGATTCCAATCGTCTGCTGGATTGGAGCTGGCTTTAGGTGAATTGGGCTGGGACAACAGGGGTAAACTGGTACTGGTTTGTTGGTTTTCAAGTCTGTGCAGTGACTTTCTGGTATCGTACAGCATGTAAGATACAGCAGCCAAAGACACCAGACAGAAAGCCAACAGTGCCAGCATGGCATTTCTAAAACTTTTCGATTTGTCTTTATGTTCTTTCACTGTCATTATTAAAACCTCCTGATGGTTTCAAACAGCTTGCTGAACACGTTTGAGCCATTAATGTGTACAACAATACTGTCATCAACATCAAATTTACTCGCTGATAAATTTAGTGTCACTCAACCATTTTTCAAGAGGTGAAATATATAATAACAACCATCACTCATAAGTGTCCTGCATTTTTTCAATGCTGGCTTCCACTTTTTTGGGTTTGTTGAAATAGGCTATGTGATAAACGGCTTCACCTTCCTGTACCAATGGGATGTTTTGTTTGCCTATGATGATGCCGTCAGCATTGCTGAGTACTTGTCCTGTGACATCTCCCAATGGCTTTTTAATGTCAGCAAGGATTTCTTCATCTTCAACGCGGTCGCCCAGTTCCTTTTTGTGAATCACAAAGCCACTGTCCGGTGCCCTAACCCAGGCACTGTTGTTGGCGATGAATGGTTTGATGGGTTTCTTTTTACTGCGCAATTTGGGCAACATATTCAAGTGTCTCAGCACATTGGTGATGCCTTTCAATCCAACCTTAATGGACAATTCATCAAAGCGCAGGGCCTGCCCTGCTTCGTACAATAGCATTGGAATACCCAGTTCATCGGCACATTGGCGCAATGAACCATCACGCAAGTTTGAATTGATGATAACGGGTGTGCCAAAAGCTTGTGCCATTTCCAAAGTGGTCGGATCGTCCAGATTGGCACGAATTTGCGGTAAATTACTGCGGTGAATGGCGCCGGTGTGCAAGTCGATGCCATAGTCACATTTCACCACGATTTCCTGCATAAACAAATGGGCTATGCGTGAGGCCAGCGAGCCTTTGGCTGAACCTGGGAAACTGCGATTCAGATCACGGCGATCGGGCAAATAACGGCTTTGGTTCAACACGCCAAAACCATTGACCATGGGAACGGCAATTAAAGTGCCTTTCAAAGAATTTATGCTCTTACTGCTGATCAAACGACTGATGATTTCTATACCATTGAGTTCATCACCATGAATGGCTGAACAGACAAAAATGGTTGGTCCAGGTTTTTTTCCACGTTTGACGAAAACAGGAATTGACATGTCCGTATCGGTATATAGGCGAACGGTTGGGAGTTTGATTTTTCTGGATTCGCCACGGGCTATTGTTTGGTCACCGATAATCAACGAGTCATCGTCAAAGTTTTTTTTCATGCCTATAATAATGTTTTTATCAATTATATCGCCCTTTTTGGGGAACATAATGTTTATTATCAAGAGCAATCCACAATAATTTGAACTTTCAGCGTTTTTTTTGTACTATTCAAGTGAACTTAAGATGAATGAATCATTTGAAACTGACTTATATTCACATACTGTGTCTTTTATCACTGGTCGTTGCACCATTGCGCGACCTGGATGCTTCTGCTTGTGATTCGCATGACAAGAATCTGTTTGCTGCAGATCAGGCTGCTGTCAAAGTACACGCAGGTCACCAGGGCATGAAGCATGAATCGTCTGAAACCATGTCAACCATGACTGGGATGGACATGGACTGTTGTGATGAATGTGAGTGTGATTATGCCAACTGCCATAATCCAATGTTTTTGATTCTAAATTCTTCACGTATAGATTTACTTCATACCAATGGCTTGAATGCTGCCCTGCCAATCATCAACGATAAAAACATTCCTTCACATCCCTATCGTCCTCCGATTGCTTAAAACCACAGGATAAATCCGTCTGAAATTTGCCAGGTTTTCGCCTGCGTTTTTAATATTAACCAGTTTTCGAGCAATTAGTTACCCAAAATAACTATTGAACAGTCCCTTTAGGGAGGTTTGTGATGAATAAATTTTTAACCACAATAATTGGCATCCTTGTGGGTGCAAGTTTGACCTATTTTTACCTGTCTCAACAAAAAACTGTGACAGAATCAGAATCCACAAAGGAACGTAAGCCCTTGTACTGGGTGGCACCTATGGATTCTAACTATCGCCGCAATGAGCCAGGCCTATCGCCGATGGGTATGGCATTGGTGCCCGTTTATGAAGAAACCGGAACAAGGCCTGGCGTTATCAGAATTACACCCAATGTCATGCAAAATCTGGGTATCAAAACCACTGAAGCCAGCTTGCGACCTTTGGTTCAACACGTCAGAACTGTGGGTAAGATTCAATATAACTTGGATTTGATG
>JAUHXW010000039.1 GCA_030426705.1 Gammaproteobacteria bacterium | reverse complement strand
CCACTGATGGTCAATCGATTGGACACCAATGGTTCAAGGCTGTCGATTTCAATGTGTTCAGGGTTTTGTAACCACAGTTCAAACAATGGCTGATATTTTAAACTGCCATAAACATGTTGGCCTTTAATCTCAATTTGCAAGATGCGTTTTGCAGCCAACAGCTCAGACAAGCCTGTCTCATAAGGCATTGCTTCGTCTGGCCACAACAAGCCCATGAAAAAAACAAACTCTTGTAACTCGTCCAGATCCCTGACCTTGGGTTTGAGCTGCTCATTGAACCTTTGAATTTCTGTCTGGCTGAGTTGATAAACAGCAAAAGACTCATCCAGAGATTTGGACTGAACAGCCAATGTACGGCGCTCTTCTGCAGGCGCTTCATCAAGAAAGGCATAATTTCTGGCATTGACGATTGCCAATGAGGTGGGTGACGGTGTGTGGCTGTCAATATAATGTATGTTGATGGTTTGATCTTCGATGGCTTGTAAAATTTTAGCCAGGCCGTGAACATCCATGATCCCTTCAGTGCAATCATTGATGGTCTGTTCCACCAATGGATGATCAGGCACCGTTCTGTTACCGGCAATGTTTTCTGCACAAGCTATTTGCTCAGGAAAAATCTCAGCCACCAAGTCTTCCGCTTCATTGCGCTGAAATTGCGGCAGTACCCGTTTATCACCCATGCGCCTTTTAACCGCCAAAGCCACTGAAGCATTCCAGCGCCATTGCGTCACAAAAAATGGTGTGTCCAATAAGGCTTGTATCAGCACTTCTCTGACCGAATCCGGCTTCAAATACGATTGTACGGTTGACAACTCAAAACTGTGGGTGGAACTTAATGACAATATTAAAGCATCTTCCAAGGCAGCTGCCTGCAATTCGAAATTAAACTGGCGACAAAACTTTTTGCGCAAAGCCAGGCCCCAGGCGCGATTGACCCTTGAGCCAAAGACCGAATGAATCACCAGGTGCATGTCGTCATTGCCATCAAAAAAGCGTTCGACCACGATGTCTTGTTGTGACGGCATCACTTGTAACACGTCTCTGGTTTTCTTTGCATAGTTGATCAGTTGAGATTGACCCAATTGGTTTACTGGCAAATCGATATCTTTAACATCATTGGACTCAATATATGTATCCAGTTGCTGTCTGACTTTTGAAACGGCCATGCTCAACTCATCCGAACGCCACATTTGTACGCCAAACCAAAAAGGTATATTCGGTGGTTGTCCAGCCGCATCTTCCACCCAAACGGTGCCAGTTTGCACCTTTAATATGCGATAGGAATGATTACCTAATTGAAATATATCTCCTGGAATGCTTTCAAAGGAGAAGTCCTCATTCAAAGTGCCAATTTTTAAATCATCTGGCAGCAGGCGAACATCATAATCAAATTGATCAGGGATGGTGCCGCCATTGAGTAAAGCCGTGAGCGAAGCTGATTTTCTGGGTCGGATTTCATCACTGCTTTCATCATAAAACACCAGGGCTTTTTTATAGGTGGCTCTTGCGGAAAAACCATCAGCCAGCATCTGAACCACCTGATAGAAAGTGGCCTCAGTGAGATCATGGTAAAGAGAGGCTTCTTTGAATAAATGGTAAAGCTGCTTAGCAGGCCATGTTTGCTGTGATACTTCAGCGACAATTTGCTGACTGAGCACATCAAGTGGTTGTTTGGGAAATTGGGTCAATTCCAACTCATCTTCCTCAATGGCCTGGATCAAAGCGGTCGCTTCCAACAAATCATCGATGGTCAATGGATATAACTGACCTTTGGGTGTTCGATTGACACCATGTCCCGAACGACCGACCCGCTGTAAAAAAGCCTGAATACTGCCCGGCGATCCCAATTGACACACCAGGTCAACATCACCTATGTCAATTCCCAACTCCAGTGAAGCCGTGGTGACAATGGCTTTCAAAGATCCTGCTTTCAAAGCTTGTTCTGCCTTGAGTCGGTGTTCTTTGGCCAAAGAACCGTGGTGGGCAGTGACCAGTTCATTATTTTTTTGATCTGTACCACCCGTTCTGCTAATCGACGATTATTCACAAAAACCAAAGTGGTGCGATGTTGTTTAATGACACACGCCAGCATGTCATAAATTTCTACCCATTGTTCATTGGACATGACAGCGGCAAGTGGACTTTCCGGAAGTTCAATCGACAATTCCATGGCACGTTTGTGGCCTAAGTTGACCACTGCTGAATACTCAGGGTGCAAGATATACCTTTGCATTTTTTCAATGGGTCTTTGGGTGGCTGAAATGGCAATCCTTTGTGGACGTTTTAATGTGACAGCTTCCAAACGCATCAGGGTCAATAACAAATGTGCGCCCCGCTTATTGGGTGCCAGCGCATGCACCTCATCCACAATCACCGTTTCCACGTCATCCATCATCGCTCTACCAGCTTTTGAAGTCAAAATGTTGTAAAGAGACTCTGGTGTGGTAACCAGAATGTGTGGAGGCTTGCGT
Organism: Gammaproteobacteria bacterium; assembly: GCA_030426705.1. Classification (GTDB taxonomy): domain Bacteria; phylum Pseudomonadota; class Gammaproteobacteria; order Xanthomonadales; family Marinicellaceae; genus Marinicella. The sequence continues at coordinate 11,626 of JAUHXW010000039.1, read as the reverse complement.
TTTATTTTCTCGCGATCATAAGCAGGGGTATCCCCGGTCCAGACTGCACTGCTGATATGTACCTTTCCCTGACTGAGCCCGTTGATTTGTTCAATCGGCACACGCAAGTTAATATTGATGTCATTAGATAATGCTTTTAATGGCGAAACGTAAATAACTTTTAATCCAATGTTTTCATCAGCTCCGTTTTCATACAAACGATTGATGGCGCTGAGGAATGCGGCCAGCGTTTTACCCGATCCAGTAGGTGCTGACATCAACACATCTTTACCAGTTGCGACTTGCTCCCAAGCCCCTGACTGTATCGGCGTGGGTTGCCGAAACCTTTCTGTGAACCATTGATTGATGACTTGATTAAACATTTGGCAAAGCGCCCCTGAACAATTATAATGCGACGGTTAAATTTACATTAAAAAAGCACAGGATAATTCATGAGTGATCAAGATTCGATATTTTTCAGAAATTTTTCTATATTGTTAGCCGCTTTGGTTGTATTGACCATCGTGTTGGTATTGATTGGTGTATCAATGCAAAACAAATTGGTCGCCAATGTTCAGGGTGAAGCCGATCGCAGCCAGATACAAGAGTCAATTAAACCAGTGGCAACAGTCAACACTGACCCAAATGCAGTGGTAGAAGAAGCCCCTGCAGAAATGGTTGCAGCTTTTGATGGCTCATTGGATGGTGAAATGATTTATAACAATGTTTGTGCAGCTTGTCACAACACCGGTGCTGGTGGTGCTCCGAAATTAACTACTGCTGAATGGGAAAGTAGATTAGAAAAAGGTATGGACACAGTCATTGCCAATGCCATTGCTGGTTTTATGGGCGAAAAAGGCTTAATGCCTGCCAAAGGTGGTCGCAATGACTTATCTGAAGAGCAAGTTAAAGCCACAGTTGATTACATGACATCACATTTAGAATAGTTAAAAAATTAACTGATTTAAGAAGGCGAACTTGTTTCGCCTTTTTTTGTGCCTGTTGCAATAAAAAGACATTTGCTTGACTGCGGGACAAAGATAAATTTCATTGATGCTGTCACAAACCCTGTTTTATGATTTTTTTGGCTGCAGTATGTTATTATGAGTAATAAAGGGTGTTCTCATTCAGTCAATCCAAAACACTGATTTTAGACAATAACCAAATAGCTAATGAATTTTATCTTGGGTGTAAAGAACATATTAGGGGTAAGAAAGTATTGTCATGCTTTGGTGTTGCTGTTTACACTACTCCTCACTGGTTGTTTTCAATCTCGACACCCTGGCGTTTTCTACAACATTGAGACCGAACATGCCTGGATTGATGATCAGCAAATCACATATTCGTTGGATTTAAACCAAATTAATTTTACACCCTCAAATGATGACACCTTGTTCGCTTTCGAAGAAAACAAAAGTTTACTGCTTAAAATAAATTTCAATGAAGTGGCCTTTGACCCCCAAAATCAGGCACTCACATTGCTCGTTTCACCAACAAGCTTGCATGATGTCGTTTATTACCTCAGTGATGAAACAACCAATTCAGCGCAACTTATCCATTCACAAAGCAAATATCAATCCAGCTTTGTCACCCCGCTGTCCGCACAACAGTATGCATTTAATGTCAATACTGCTGATTTGTTCAAAACACACTATATACTGATCCTTTCTGACTCCCAAAGCTACATCCAAATTTCACTTTATGATGTACAGAACTACTTTAAGGCTGAAGTTCAAAACAACCAAATTACCACCCTCATATTCACCTTTTTGCTGGCCATATCCTTGTTCTGCTTTGTCAGTTATGTTTTTACTCACAACAAAGCTTTGCTTTTACATGGTGTTTTTTCAGGCGCCTCATTGTGGGCACTGTTGTGGCAGAGCAAGATAATCAATCACCTGCCCTGGTTGTTGTGGCCTTTTATTGGGCCGAACAGTCATCTGCTGTATGCTTTTTTAGCAGCTTTTTCTGCTTTTGCTTTGATACATTTTTTGATTACACCCGTCAGAAACCACCGCTGGTTAATTAAACTATTAGGCACTCTATTGTTATTGCAATTTGGCTTATTGGTTTATATGGCCTTTCCAGGTTTAGATTGGCAAATTGTGGAGTTATTACCAGTTAATCAACTGTTCAATGTATTGCTGCTGTTGACCTATGGTTTAATATTGCTTGCTTTGTTAGCCAATCAAACCCGTCTGAAGGAACAAAACAATTGGTTTATTTTTGCCTTTGCAATCATGTTCATGGGTGTGGCTATTCAGGTTTATATAAAATTTACTCCAAATCCGGATTTGACCTGGATAACACGCCTTTACCAAATTTCAGTGGTTATAGCGATGACAATGATGGCTGTTGCTATCAAATACAACACCAAACCCCAAGAGGAGGTAGAAACACCTGGAAAAGTCGTTCATGCCAAACCAGACAAGTCAATATTTAAACATCGTTTGATTTCCCAGTTTCAACAGCAAATGCAAAAATTGGCTGACGACACCACACTCAGTGAAGCTGAAGTCGAAGAAAAAACCCACATTAAATTTCACTTGTTATTGACACAGGCTTATCCGGTCAGAAATTCTTTGATTCTAACTGATGATGAAATAGAAGGTGTTTGTACCACCGGTATAGACACACCTGACATCGAATTTTTGCGGCAACTGGCGCGAGAAATAGCTGAAAAACCAGTTCCAGAATGCGTACAAAAACTGATTGGCATGGCTGGCGATAAACAAAGCAATGTGCTTTTTGTGCCTTTGAAAAAACAAGATGAGCAAAATGTGGTATTTATCCTGACTTTGAAAACCAACGAATCATTGGAACAGGCTACCATGGAAGAGATACAGGGTTTCTGTGATGATGCTTACTTTGAACTGTGCCAGGCAAGAAGCCGCTATGAGACTGCATTGGCTGCCAATCTAGACAGTTTAACCTTATGTTATAACCGTGAAAGCATCAAAACCATCATTAAACATTCCCTGGACCAAAAGAAATTAACCACCCTCGCCTATTTAGACCTGGACAACATGAAAAACCACGGCGACCAACAGGGTGTTTCCACCACCAACCAACTTCTGGCTGAATTTGCTCAACAACTCAAAAATCATTTGGTCGCCACAGCAAAAATTGGCAGAATCGGTAGTGATGAATTTTTGGTGGTATTTTCAGGTTATAACATCGACACTTGCATGGAAAGTCTCGAGTCATTTCATGGAAGCCTACAAAATCAACAATCAGCAGATGAAAAGCCACAATTGACCTGTAGCACGGGTGTTGCCGAATCACGGATGAACGAATCCACCAGAACATTAATAAAAAAAGCCAATACCGCCATGCAACACGCCAAAAACCAGGGCGGTAATCAAATCGCGCTCTATGAAGTTGATATGACTTCATGATGGAGAAAATTGTGACTAAACAAAAGCCTAACACGCCAAAAACTGTAAAAGCCATTCAGGTTCACGATCCCAAATGCTTAAAATGGGCCAACAAATGACGCCGGAACAAATCGCTCGCTTTCTCGAAGATTTTAGACAAATGTATAGCGATCCAAACCAACAAGCCAATCTATATTCTTCAGAATTTCAAAAAAAAATGATGCTTGCTATTCTTCAGTCTTGAGGATGTATATAAGTTTAGAATCTTAAATTATGCGTTTCCACACTTACACATTGAGCCCATATAACAAGTCATCCTGAGCGAAGCCGAAGGATCTCATGACGATTACCAGATGGCAAATTAGTATCTGATTCCAAGCATTAAGAGATACTTGGACTCGCTACGCTCAGTCAGTATGACAACCAAAGATCAAGCCGCATGCTCTAGCAGGGGAATACATAAAGTTGGATTGCGGGAAAGTTTTAATGGAGCGTCGACGGCTCACCGGCAAGAGCTTGTTCCCTCGCTGGAGCGGTTGGAACGAGGAATGTGCCGGCGAGCCGCCGGCGTTCCATGTTTTTAATTTCAAGCCGCGTGTTCAAAATTTTGTTTTTTGTGGGTTTCGGCGGTTTTCAGGCTGCTGATGTTATTTTCGCTGTCTACAAACACCAAATTAGGCTGATGGGTTTTGGCTTCTTCAGCATCCATGGAGCAATAGGCTGCCAGGATGACCAGATCGCCGGGTTGGTTGTGTCTGGCAGCGGCGCCATTGAGACAGATTTCGCCTTTGCCACCTTCTATCACATAAGTGGTCAAGCGTGAGCCTGAATTACAGTTCAGCACGTCGATTTGCTGGTTTATCAATAAGCCGGCGGCCTTGATTAAATCAGGACAGATAGATACCGAACCTTCGTAATTCAGGTTGGCATCGGTGACTGTGGCGCGATGAATTTTGCTGTGTAACATGGTTAAGTTCATGAACTTTTCTCCTCGTTGATTTTGTGTGCCAGATACAGTCCTTTGAGGACCAGATCCGGCATGATTTCGTCAAATATATGTGAATTTCTGAATACGGAGGTAAAACCACCGGTTCCTATAATCAGTGGCTTTCTGCCTTTGAATGATGTCTGGGTCAGTCCGTTGATGATTTCCTGCATAGCGCCTTTGGCACCATAAAACAATCCTGATTGGATGCTTTCATTGGTGGATTTACCCAGCACTTGCTCACGCTCGACAATTTCAACCGAGCCGAGTTTGGATGCACCTGATTCCAGGGCTTTCATCGACATTTTCATGCCTGCCATGATCACACCACCCATGTATTGTTTTTGACCTGTAATGGCGCAAAAAGTGGTGGCTGTTCCAAGGTCAATGATGATGGCATCTTTTCCTGGGAATAAGTGTGTCACCGCGATTGCATTGGCAATGCGATCCGCGCCCACTTCCAATGGGTTGCGGTAGCCAATTTGTAATCCGGTTTTCACACCTGCCTGTAACACAAAAGGTTCCAAATCGAAATATTTTTGGCAACAGGCATTGATGGGATACAACACCTCAGGCACCACAGAGCACAGGGCAATGGCTTTGATGGCATGATGATCAACATCGTTCTCGCGTAACACACTGCGCAGGAATACGCCATACTCATCGGAAGATGCGCCGGTTTTTGAAGCCATGCGAAACTGCACTTGCAATTCATCCTGGTCAAAAACACCACCGTGCATGTGACTGTTACCAATATCGAGACATAAAATCATGCGATTTCCCCTGTTGTTGCAAAAAAATTATCCAAAACCTCGTCAGCCAAAGCCAATATGTCTACACAGGGATTCATGGTATACATATCACTGTACAATTGAAAAGCATGACTGTTCGCTGATATTTCCTGTAAATCATTGTGCGCCACCCAATCAATGCCTTCTTGTGAAATTAATTTTTCCACAGCCTGCTTTCTGACTTGCTGTTCAGGACTGTTGGTTAATTTGAACGCCACCACTTGAATTTTCGGGTTTTTGGACCACGACTTGATGGCTGAGACCAGTTTAGGTTGCTTGGCCAAAATCAATTTAACTTCATCCGCAGTGGGCAACTTCACATCACGCCCAGCAGCAAAAGAATGACCATCCAATTCAACCGCTGTGACCTTAAAATCACTGACCGCAGCCGCTTGAAAAACCAGGTCAAAACAGTCATTGGCCAAAGTGTTTTGTAATGTGTCTGCCAAATCATCAAAGGTTTCGTAGCAAATTTGTTGCATATGTGCCTTCGGTCTGATGGCAGATTGCGCACCCAACCACAAAACTTCATGCCCTTGGGCAACCAAATAATCGGCCAACTCTGCACCGGTTTTTCCACTGGAACTGTTGCCAATGTAACGCACACCATCAATATATTCACGCGTACCTCCGGCGGTGATGAGTATCTTCATACCAGTTGCTCCATTTGACGGTTGGCCTGTTGCAAAATAGCTTCCACCTCAGGCATACGTCCAGCACCGTTTTCGCCACAGGCCAAATCGCCTGATTGCGGTTGCATGACTTCCACACCCCACTCTGTCAGGGTTTTGATTGAATTTTGCGTGACTGGATATTGCCACATCATGGTGTTCATCGCGGGCACCACCAACATCGGTTTTTGAAGACCAAAACCTGCCACAAAAACGGTGGTCACTGCATCATCTGAAATACCTGCTGTCAGTTTATTCAACACATTGGCAGTGGCCGGACACAAGATGATTTGATCAGCCCAACGGCTGACATGAATGTGATCCATCATGGCCTCACTTTCAAAAGTTGAAGCCATGACTTTTTGCCCGCTCAAACCTTCCAAAGTCGCCACACCGACAAAGTTCAAAGCACCGGGTGTACAAACCACTTTGACTTCATCACCTTGCTTGACCCAGGCAGAAATTAAACCAGTGGCCTTGGCACAAGCAATCGAACCGGTCATTAACAACAAGCGATTCATGATGATTCCTCCGCTGTAAAAGGCACATTGTCAATCAAGCGAATTTCACCCAAAGAAGCAGCTGCCAATAATCGGTTATCCATCACTTCGAGATAATCGACTTCAAATCCCTTAGATGTCAGCCACAGTTTTTTCTCCTCAAGGCTGGAATCTTTATCAGTCAAAGCCTGGTACAACATGGGTGCCACTTTTCTTTGAATCGGCGTCAAGCGTAAATTTCTTGAACTCATGGCCAAACCGTCGGCTTCACGGACAATGGGACAAGGCACAATTTCAACACCCATAAAAAATGCATTGACCATGCCCTGAATCAGGGTCAATTGCTGGTAATCTTTTTCGCCGAAATAGGCCCGTTTGGCCTGAACCAAATTCAACAGCTTCATCACCACCGACAACACACCATCAAAATGTCCGGGGCGATGCGCGCCACAATATTGCCTCGACAAATCATTTTCTGAAATTTGATAGGCGTAATCATCTGGGTACATGACTTCAAATGTGGGCAAAAAAACCACATCAACGCCCAGTTTTTCCAGACTCAATAAATCCTGCTCCAGCGTATTGGGGTATTTTTCTAGATCAGCGGCTTGATCAAACTGAGTTGGGTTAACAAAGATACTGACCACCGTGATGTCATTGTTGGCCTTGGCAGCTTCAATCAACGACAAGTGACCTTGATGTAAAGCTCCCATGGTTGGGACAAAACCCACATTGACAGCAATGCTTTTGCGCCAACTCAGCAATTGTTCCGGTGTTTCAATTCGCAGCATCAGTATTGCTCCGTTTCATCCGGATACTGTCCGTCCTGGACATCACTGACATAGGCATTGAATGCATTCAAAAACAATTGTTCGGTATTCAAATAACGGCGCAGAAACTTAGGACTGAATCCTGATGAAAAACCCAACATGTCCTGCATCACCAACACCTGGCCATCAACATCAGCGCCAGCACCAATACCAATTGAAATGATTGAAATGTGCTTGACCAGCTCTTTGGTCAAAGCGTCAGGCACGCATTCCAGCACCACTGAAAAGCATCCCAATGTCTCCAGAATCTTGGCTTCTTCAATGATACGGGCTTGGTCATCAGCAGATTTGCCTTGCACTTTAAAACCTCCGAATTGATTGACCGATTGCGGCGTTAGACCCAAATGTCCCATCACCGGAATTCCGGATTCGACAATGTGCTTTATCAGTGTTTCATTGCCAGCCACACCTTCCAGCTTAATGGCATGCGCGCCAGCCTTCATCAATAATTCAACCGCTTTCATGTTTTCATCCAATGATTTTCGGTATGACAAAAACGGCATGTCGCCGATGATGAATTTATCAGGCGCACCTTTTGCCACTGCTTTGACGTGTTGAGCCATAGTAGCCACATCTATTGGCAAGGTGGAATTGTCGCCATGCATCACCATGGCTGCTGAATCGCCGACCAAAATCATATCAACATCAGATTGATTCATGATTTTGGCAGAGGAATAATCATAACAAGTCAACATGGTCAGTTTTTCACCAGCCTGTTTTTTGGCAAACAATTGATTGATGTTGCTCATAGTTGACTCCTCTGGCCCACATTTTCGGGCTGTTGAAACATATGGTAAAAGGCTTGATACAACTCACCTAAGGGATGCGCTTGCAGGTTTTGCTGGTGTTGTGCAATGGTATTAATATCCCCCCTAACAAAAGGACCGGTTAAGGCGTTCTTTGGATCATTAAGGTAATTTTGCGTATTTTGTTGCAAATAAGGGTGCATCAATTCAGCGGGCAAGCCCATGTTTTGTAACTCTTTGGCAGTCGCTTGCCACAGCATTTGTGAGAAATTACCGGCCATCACACACATGGCATGGTATCTGACTTTGTGCTCAGGTTTTATGTGGTGTACTGGGTTGGTGAACAGTGGAAAAACTTTTTTGAAATCAAATAACTGATCCGCCACAAATGGAATCGATTGATATTGTGTTAAATCATATAAATCTGGACCGAAAGTCATCAAGGGATGACAACCCATGGCTATTTCACTGTGTAAAGCACCGGAAAAATGCACCAATGTTTTACCCCGCAGGCAAGGGTTTTGCTCAATAAATGATTCAATCTGATCATCTGGTATCAGTAACAACACAGTATCGACTGATTGCACCACATCGGTAAGAGATTGCTTTTGATCAGTTTTTAAAAGGGAATGAAGCTTGTGTTTAAACCGAGCCAAACGAGATTGACTGGTTAAAGAAGAAGTGTTGACTGGTTTTCTAAACCAATGCTTATACGGCTGACCAACCAATTCGCAATAACGAATCAGATGTTGAGCCATTCGACCATTACCAACTACAGCAATGGCATCTATTTTTTCAGGTACCTGTCGATTCACAGATCAAGTCCTCATAATGTGTGGATGGTTCAAACCTGCACAATCAACAAGTCACAAACAATCCAATAAACAAAGTCGCTGTTCCAAGGAATCAACGCTGAGGAAATTATATGCGCAATAAGCTGAATATCAAGTGAATAACTTTAAACAGAAGCTAAAAATGCCCGAATACCATCAAGAAACATTTGCACGGCGATGGCAATCAGAATCATACCCATCAGACGTTCTATGGCAATCATGCCATTTTTTCCAAGGTATTTTTGCATCGCGGTGGCTGAAAACAAAATGATGGCGGATAAAAACCAAGCAATAAACAAGGCAATGGCCAACACGCCAAACTGATCAGGGTGCTTGCTGGATAGGAGAATCAATGTAGCCAGAATAGAAGGCCCTGCCACCAATGGAATTGCCATCGGCACCAAAAAAGGCGCTTCTTCACTGCCTTCTTCATCACCGTATTGTTTACTGGCAGGAAAGATCATGCGCAAGGCAATGATGAACAAAATGATGGCACCGGCCAAAGAAACTGACACTTGTTCCAAATGCAAAAAGTCCAGCATTTGCTTGCCGAAAAAAAGGAACAAAAACAAAATACCCAATGCCAGCAATAATTCCCTTGCCAAAACCTGATATCGGTTCTCTACTTTTTCAAGTTGGGTCAAAAATATAGGAATATTTCCCAATGGATCGAGAATCAAAAACAGTAGTATTGTCGCTGATAGGATATCCATGGTTGAATCCTTATAGAATTAAAAAAAATATCATTCTGAGCGAGTGTAACGAGTCGAAGATAAAAAGGCAGGATAGCCTTTTACCACGCGAAGCGACCTGAAAGACTCGAAGCAGGAGCTTAGAGACAATCTCCTGATGAACTGGTGATTTTTCGGATTTAAACAACTATCCAGCGTTATGAGATCCTTCGACTTCACTTCGTTTCGCTCAGGATGACGAGTTTTTGTCATACTGAGCGAGTGTAACGAGTTGAAGTATCTCCAGATGAACAGTCGATGTTTATTTATTAAACAGCTTTCCAGAATCATGAGATCTTTCGACTCCACTTCGTTTCGCTCAAGATGACAAAGCCTTCAAAAAGGCCACAAATCTTTCCATTTCAACACATCGGTATCAAGGTCTAACTTACCTTCCAATAGATAAATGTGATTTGGATAGTTGGCTGCCAGCATTTGTTTGCTTTGTTCTGCCAATTCTGGTTCATCCAATTTTTCATAAGACTCAGCCATCAAAGCCAGGGCGTTGCCTACAGATGGTGTATCCTGAAATGATTCCAAAACAAATTTAGCACGGTTGACCGCGGCAATCGGCGCACCACGACGTAGGTAATATGAAGCGACTTGCACTTCATAGGCTGCCAATTGGTTTTTTAAATAAACCATGCGCTTTCTGGCATCAGGAGCATATTGACTGTCAGGGTACCTTTCTATGAAGTTTTTGAAGGAGGTGAACGCATTGCGGATGTTATCCTGGTTCCGATCAGCCGCTATATCCGGGTTAATTCTTTGCATAAAACCGCGGTCACTATCGAAATATATCAATCCTTTTAAATAATAGGCATAATCCAGGTTTTTATGAGCCGGATAGTTCTTAATAAAACGGTCAACGGTGGATACTGCCTGCTCCATTTGATACATCTTGTATTGAGCGTATGCCAATTCTAAATAGCCTTGTTCGGTGTAATGTCCGAATGGGTAATGGGAGCGTAAGGCCTTGTATTTATCCGCTGCTGTTGACCACACACCGGCATCCAAGGCTCTTTTGGCCGCCAAATACATTTCCAAAGCAGTCAATTTAGTGACTTCGACTTCTTTTACAGCATCATCTTTACCACATCCTGGTAACAATAATGCGCTGAAAATAATTACCAACAGTGTGTTCACTGAATTCTTATTGTTGAGTAACATCTATAAACCTCTTTCTGGAATTGAGCCCAGGACTCAAAAAAACGCTAGATTACCCTCTATGGGCTTAAATAAAAGTTAAATTGCCGCAGAATTTATTCTGAGCCATTGAATCAAGTAAAATACCACCATGAATGATAATAACCACACCATAAAACAACGCATTCAGGTCAATAACGATGCCATAGGTACACGCATTGATTTATACCTGAGTAAATTGTTCCCTGAACATTCCCGTGCCACCATACAACAATGGATTAAGCAGGGCGATGTCAAAATCAATGGCCATGATACCAAAAGCAAAACCCTTTTGAAAGGATTTGAAGTCATTGAAATCGATATCACCCTGGAACAGGTGGTAGATGACCAACCTGAGCAAATGGAACTGGATGTCAGGTACGAGGATGAATACTTATTGGTTTTGAACAAACCTGCTGGCTTGGTGGTCCATCCTGGCAGTGGCAATCCCGATGGTACTTTGCTCAATGGTTTACTGGCCCTAAGTCCTGAACAAGCCATGCTTAATCGAGCGGGTATTGTGCATCGTTTGGATAAGGACACTTCTGGTTTAATGGTGGTGGCTAAAACCTCTGAATGTCAATTGAAGCTGATTGATTTATTGAAAACCCATGACATCAAACGACAATATTTTTGTGTGGTTAAAGGACAATTGAGAAACCCAGGCACCATTCACAACCAAATGGGGCGTCACAAAACTCAACGCATCAAAATGGCAGTGGTCATTTATGGTAAAGAAGCCATCTCCCATTATGAGCCAATTGAACGTTTTGATCATTACACCAGCGTCAAGGTTAATTTGGAAACCGGGCGCACCCACCAAATCCGTGTTCATATGCATCATCTGGGACATCCCTTGGTTGGTGACCCTTTATATGGCAATCCGAAGCGGGTTGATGCCGATGTCGATAATGAGTTGAAAGCCGTTATTCGAGGATTCCCCAGGCAAGCCTTGCATGCAGAACAGCTGGAATTTGTACACCCAATAACAAAAACAC
>JAUHXW010000038.1 GCA_030426705.1 Gammaproteobacteria bacterium | reverse complement strand
ATGCGCGAGTTTTTGGAGTTGGCTTTCAATAAAATACATTTTGATTGTTGAAAAGCTGACTCAAAAGTTAAATAATTTTTTTAATTTAAGGCGTAAATTACAGATTTTAAAAGAAAATCTTGAATTAAGTGTCGATATGGAGTAAAAAATGTCTAAAGAAAGAACTTTGTCAATTATCAAACCTGATGCAGTTGCCAAAAACGTCATCGGTCAAATTTATCAAAGATTTGAAGATGCCGGTTTGAAAATTGTAGCCGCCAAGATGAAACATTTGAGCCAAGCGGAAGCAGAAGGCTTTTATGCTGTGCATAAAGAAAGACCTTTTTTTGGTGATTTGGTTGAATTCATGACTTCGGGTCCTGTGATGATTCAGGTGCTTGAAGGAAATGACGCGATTGCTAAAAATCGCGAAATCATGGGCGCCACCAATCCACAAGAAGCGGCTGCTGGAACCATCAGAGCAGATTTTGCTGAAAGCATTGATGCCAATGCGGTACATGGTTCAGATGCACCTGAAACTGCTGCAGTTGAAATTGCCTATTTCTTTTCTTCAATTGAATTGAACTGAATAAAATTTGAAAAACGCAACCATAAATCTACTTAATCTGGATCGAGCCGGTCTTGAGCGGCTGTTTGTCGACATGGGCGAACAGCGTTTCCGCGCCGAACAGGCCATGAAGTGGATTTATGGTGACCTTGAGCTGGACTTCAGTCAATTTAATAATTTCAGTAAGGTTTTGCGAAATAATTTAACCGAAACCTGCACCCTTAAGTTACCGGAATTATTGAATGAAAGCAAATCAGTTGATGGTACCATCAAGTGGTTGCTCAAAGTTGATGATGTCAATGCAGTAGAAACCGTTTTTATCCCTGAAAAGAACCGTGGAACCTTGTGTGTTTCTTCACAGGTCGGGTGCACTTTGAACTGTACTTTTTGTGCAACTGGGGCTCAGGGATTTAACCGTCATTTGAGCACTGCTGAAATCATTGCACAAGTGTGGGTGGCCGCTAAACAATTGGGACATCACAAGAATAACCGAGTCATTACCAACGTGGTGATGATGGGCATGGGTGAGCCCCTGGCTAATTATGAGAATGTTTTGCCCGCGCTGAACATCATGCGAGATGACCTGGGTTTTGGTTTTGCCAACCGTAGGGTAACTGTCAGCACAGCCGGCTTGGTGCCAAAAATCGATCAATTGAATCAAGATGCTGATGTGGCATTGGCCATTTCCCTGCATGCACCTTATGATGACTTGAGAAATAAATTGGTTCCAGTCAACAAAAAATACAATATTGAAACCTTATTGCGTGCTTGTAAAGATTTTATCAGAGACAAGCGCAAGGCCAGAATTACCATAGAATACACCTTAATTGATGGTGTCAATGACCACAAGGAACATGCTTTGGCCTTGTGTCGTTTGCTTAAAGACCTGCCATCTAAGATAAATTTAATCCCTTTTAATCCGTTTCCGGGAAGTCTGTTCAAACAATCAAAAGCAGATGCCATAGAACAGTTCAAGCAAATTTGCATGAAAAATGGTTTTATCACCACTGTAAGAAAAACCCGTGGTGACGACATTGCTGCAGCTTGTGGACAATTGGCTGGCGAATTTATGGACAGAACCCGACGGTCTTCGCAAGTTAACAAATTACAACTGGAGTTGGTGTGATGAAAAATGTTTTGGTGGCGAGTTTGTTTTTACTGATAATGGGATGTGCTTCAAACCCTCAGCCTAAACGCTACAATGACGCAGACTCACAGAAAGTTGATAGTAACAGTCCGGAAATGCTTAATGTAAAAATGGGGGTGGCCTATTTTGAAAGGAATGATTACGATACAGCCATAGAAAAATTCAAAAGGGCATTGGCTCACAATCCCAAATTAGCCATTGCGCATTCTGGTTTGGCTTTGGTTTACAGCACAATGAATGCCATGGATGATGCTGAAAAGCATTATAAACAATCCATCAGGTATGCTCCAAATGATCCGACCATCCTAAATAATTATGGAACATTCCTGTGTCAAAATGGCAAATACCTGGAAGCTGTTGAGTACTACAAAAAGACATTGGCCAACCCGTTTTACAAAACGCCCGAAACCGTCAGGGAAAATATGGGTGTCTGCCTGATGAAAGCAGAAAAAGCTGAAGAAGCAGAATACAATTTTCGAGAAGCTTTGAAAGTGAATCCGAGAATGCCTATTTCACTATATAACATGGTGATTTTATCAGCAGGTAAAGGTGAAAGTATGACCGCAAGGGCCTTTATTCAAAGGTTGGAAAGCATCATGGAGCTGGATGAAAAAGTGCTCAAAGTGGCTTATGAGGTTGAGAAAAAGTTGGGGAATCAAAAAATGGCCAATGCTTATTTGGCACGACTGAGAAAAATAAAAAAATAAACAAACACAACCATGAAAACTGACAACACAACAACAGAAATTGATATTAAAAAACTGGCATCAATTCGAAAAAGCAAAGACATGACTGTCGAGTCTTTGGCTGAGACTTTAAAGATTACCCGTGATTTTGTGCGATACATAGAGTCAGGTGAATTTGGCAAACTCGGCGCACCGACCTTTGTTAAGGGTCATGTCAGCAATTACTGTAAAGCACTCGGCATACCCTATGAGGCTGTATTACAGCAAATTCCAAATCAATACCTACAAATACAAACTTTTCAAACGCCTGAAGCATTAGGCGTCAGTCCTTTGGCTAAAGTCAGGCGACGTTCCAATCATTTGGGTCGTTATGCCATTGGTACAGCTTTGCTGGGGATGCTGGCTTTGAGCTTTTACTTCGTTTGGGATAAATGGACCTTTCCGGGTCAAAGTTTGACCTCGGATGTGCAGCTGGCCGAAAACACCAGCAATGACAAGAAAAACGGTAAAAACGTCACTTATTCATCATTGATACCTCAAGTTAAATTGCAGGAAAATAAAACGGCGGCAGAGCCAGAGGATGCGGCTGACAATCAGGGTGATAACAATGAGAATGAAGCTCAGTCAGGTGATGATTTGTCATTAAGCTCAGAAGAAAACCTGTCAGCTTCGCATGTTCTAGAAGATACCGTTGTGACAGAGCAGCAAGAGCAAACGTTGAATGAGTTGCAATCACAAGCCAAATACGCCATACAGTTGCAATTGACAGAAGAGGCATGGGTTTCAATCAAGGCTGATGATGGCAGTAAATTAGAACATGACCTGGTCCAAGCTGGCGAATACACCTATCAAAGCGAGCAGCCCATTCATGTTCGTATTGGTAATGCCAAAAAAGCCCAAGTAATAATCAATGAAGAGCTTATTGATTTAAGCGATTACATGTCACGCGACATTGCAGATTTTAACTGGCCAAAAGACCCCAGTTGATACAGCTAAGGAGAGCTGCTGAGCAGCTCGACCCGCCGAGCCGTTTGGTGAGCGTATGCGAATCAGAGGCGAAGAGCGCGAAGTTACATGTCATGTCCGCCGCGGTCTCGGTCTCCGTTCCTGACTCGCCCCTAACACCGCCTTCCTTGGCGGCGGCTTTCATTTTAGTCGGGAACAAAAATGAATGAAGCCCCAAGGACATACCTTGAGTTGATTTATCAAGAAAGGCCAATGATTCCATATCAGGGGCCTTTTTTTTATGAGAATGCTAGGTATCGAATGAGGACTCATATAAAATACAGCCTTTTGAATGGAACGCTGTTTTGAGTAAAAAAGTAAATCGATTAAGGGGTATGTATGATGTGACACCCGATCAGGTTTGGGTTTGGCAAAAACTCGAACAGATTGTCACTGGTATTTTGGATCGATACGGTTATCAGGAAATCAGATTCCCTGTGCTTGAAAAAACTCAATTATTCCATTCATCCATTGGTGAAGTCACTGATGTGGTTGAAAAAGAAATGTTCAGTTTCGAGAACCGCAAGGGAGAGTCGGTTTCCATGCGTCCAGAAGGTACCGCCTCGACGGTTCGGTTGGCTTTACAAAATGGTCTGCTGTTCAATGACCCTCAAAAACTTTGGTATAACTGCCCAATGTTCCGCTATGAAAAACCCCAAAAAGGACGCAATCGACAATTTTCTCAAGTTGGGGTAGAGGTTTTTGGTTTTGAAGGTCCTGATGTGGATGCCGAATTGTTGCTGATGAATTGGCACATGTGGCAAGAGTTGGGTCTGAAAAACGTCCGTTTGGAACTGAACACCTTGGGCACGCCCGAGTGCCGAAACGCATATCGTGAGGTTTTGATCACGCATTTTGAAGAACATCTTGATGTGTTGGATGAAGAGGCCAAGAGCCGTTTGTACAAGAACCCCATGCGAATTCTGGACTCAAAAAATCCGGCGATGAAACCGGTTATTGCCACTGCGCCATTGATTCAGGATTATTTGAGCCAGGAGGCCAAAGACCATTTCAGCGAATTGTTGGCCATTCTTGATGCCTGTGGACTTGAGTATCAGGTCAACCCGAAACTTGTACGAGGTTTGGACTACTACAGTCACAATGTGTTTGAGTGGATAACTGATGATTTAGGGGCGCAAGGCACCATCTGTGCTGGAGGCCGTTATGACAAACTGGTTGAAATGCAAGGTGGTAAGCCTACACCTGCGACCGGTTTTGCCATGGGAGTTGATCGGTTGGTTGAATTGATCGTAGATCAACAATTGTGGCAACACGAATCACAAACCGATGTCTATTTAATCAGGGACAAAGTGATACCCGCTTCTGATGCCATGAAATTGGCTGAAAAAATACGTCAGTCTGTGCCTGGACTTAAAATGATGGTTAATATGGGGGCAGCCTCGTTCAAATCTCAATTTAAAAAAGCCGATAAATCTGGTGCCAAATTCGCTATAATCTTGGGAGAAGCCGAAATGGCAGCAGGCGATTTTTCAGTGAAAGCCTTGCAAGACCGGGATTTTGGTCAGCAACAACTTTCTTATGAACAAATGGTCTCAATATTGAGCACAGCAACCCAGCAGTAAGGTACCAATGGACCAAGAGTTAAAACAACGCATGATTGGAGCCGCCGTCATCATTGCTTTGGCAGTGATTTTTGTCCCCATGTTATTTGACGGCGACATCGAAGAAAAACACAACAAAAACATCAGCATCAACATCCCTGAAGAACCTGATTCCAACCTCGAAGTTAAAAAGTTCTCAATCGACAAACCGGTGGCTGAGAGTGTTGAATTACCAGCAAGTGATGTTGACTTGACGATTGATCAAGAAAAACCGGTATTGGTTACTCGGGAAGAAGTTGTGGAAGTAAAACCTACTCCCAAGGAAACAGGAAGTAAAGTTGATTTGACTGAACAGACAGCCGTTGAAACCAAGCAGCCGCAAGTTACCCAAACTGAAACACAACAGCAGCCAATAGAACAAAAGCCAGTGGAGCAACCACCAGCAGAAACCAAACCTGTTCAAGTGGTGGAACAAAAACCTGTAACTATTCAAAAACCAGCCAATCAACCCTTGAATCAGGCCTATCGGGTCAAACTGGGTAGCTTTTCACAAAAAGGCAATGCCGAGAAAGTCAAAAGCAGCCTGCTACAAAACAACATCAAAGCGATTGTTGAATACAATCCAGGGTTGAAATTATATCGTGTTTGGTCAGAGGAAATTTACCAGGCTGAAGCCACAGCCAAACAGTATGTGGCAGCCGTTAATCATCTGAAATTGAACATTGGCACACCCAAAGTCATCACCTTGACTGCCAGTGAAGTGGAAAATATGGCGACCCAGGGGCAATTGGGATGGGTGGTACAGTTAGGCAGTTTTGGCGAAAAGAAAAACGCCATTGAACTGCGTAATAAAGTCAATGCCGCTGGATTCAAAAGTTTTGTCGATCAGGTAACAAACAGCAAAGGCCAAACTTTGTATCGTTTACGAGTAGGTCCTTTGATGGAAAAAACCGATGCAGCTCGTGTACAAGCAGATGTTAAAACCAAATTGAGATTGGATGGTTTGGTTAAGAATCATGAGCTCAGTCAAGTAGTGAACTGATGAATTGGTTTGATCTGACAATCATTGCCATTTTGTCCATTTCGGTGGTTGTCAGTTTATTCAGAGGTTTGATTCGTGAAGTGTTTTCATTGATGATTTGGATCGGTGCATTTTGGCTGGCCTGGACTTTTGTGGATAATGGCGCGACCTGGTTACAACCTTACATCGAATTACCGTCAGCCAGACATCTGATCGCTTTTGTTGCCTTGTTTTTAGCTGCGCTGATTGTTGGGGGTTTGATCAACTACCTGGTTGGAAAAATGATCACCAAAACCGGATTGGGAGCGACTGATCGTTTTTTTGGCATGTTTTTTGGTTTGGGACGTGGCGTTTTGGCGGTGACCCTGATTATTTTGTTTTTACAAGCAACACCATTGTCACAGGACCCCTGGTGGAATGAATCCAAATTACAACCACAATTTTCCAAAGTCGCCAATTGGCTTCAAGAACAAATGCCGGAAGACTGGGCAGACTATTTTTCGTTTGATGCTGAGAAAATCAATGAAGCGATGAAAAACACAGGTCTGAGCCCTGAGCAATTACAACAATTGTTGGAAACTCAACAGCCAAGCCCAGAAGCTGAAACCGAACAAACAAACCCTCCCGAACAACCCGAACAGGACTCAAAACAATAATGTGTGGAATCGTTGGAATCATTGGCAATCATCATGTTGCCTCAACAATTTATGAATGCTTAACCATTTTACAGCACCGTGGACAAGATGCAGCAGGCATCGCGACGTGCGATGATGGTCGATTGGAATTGGTTAAAAACAATGGCTTGGTCAGTGATGTATTCAAGTCAGAAAGTGCGCAGAAATTGAAAGGTCATTCAGGCATTGGCCATGTGCGTTATCCAACCGCTGGTTCGAGTAATTTTGAAGAAGCACAGCCGTTTTATGTGAACTCACCATTTGGTATCGCTTTGGCACATAATGGTAATTTACATAATGCAGAGCAGCTGAAAAAAGAAATCTTTGCGGAAGATCGCCGTCACATCAATACCCAGTCTGATTCAGAAGTGTTGTTAAACGTGTTCGCCCATGAATTACAAAATGCTTCGGGTTTGATGATTACACCTGAGGCCATTTTTCATGCAGTTTCACGGGTACACAAACGTTGCGAGGGCGCTTATGCCAATGTGTTAATCATTCCGGACTATGGTATTGTGGCATTCAGAGACCCCAATGGCATCAGGCCGTTGGTTTATGGTGTGCGTCAATCAGCCGAAGGCGATGAATACATGGTGGCATCAGAGAGCATTGCGCTGGATTTGCACCATTTTGACTTGATTGCGGATGTAGCTCCTGGTGAAGCCATCATCATCACCAATGATCGCCAAGTGCATCGCAAACAATGTGCCGATAAAACTCAGCTGTCACCCTGTGTGTTTGAATTTGTATATTTTGCCCGCCCAGATTCGATGATTGATGATGTGTCGGTGTACAAAGCCCGCTTGCGTATGGGAGAAAAGCTGGCCGATCGAGTCAAGGAACGTTGGCCCGATGAAGACATTGATGTGGTGATTCCAATTCCCGAATCATCCCGAACCAGCGCCATTCCCATGGCTTATACATTGGGCGTTAAGTTTCGCGAAGGTTTTATCAAAAACCGCTACATCGGCAGAACATTTATCATGCCAGGTCAGGAACAAAGAATTAAATCAGTGCGTCGCAAGCTCAATGCCGTAGAATTGGAATTTCGCAATAAAAACGTGTTGTTGATTGATGATTCCATTGTTCGTGGAACCACTTCCAAACAAATCATCCAAATGGCACGTGAAGCAGGCGCCAAAAAAGTATTTTTTGCCTCGGCTGCACCACCCGTACGGTATCCAAACGTTTATGGCATTGATATGCCAGTGGCGGAAGAGTTGATTGCGCACAACCGCACAGAAGATGAAATTTGTGAACTGTTGGGCGCTGATGGATTGATATATCAGACTTTGGAAGATTTGGAAGCGGCTTGTAAAGAAGGTAATCCGAAAATAGACCGTTTTGATTCATCCTGTTTTTCCAATGAGTATGTGACCAACGTACCTGCAGAATATTTTGACAATATTGGCGTATTAAGGAGCGATTTGGCCAAAAAAGGTCATGCCTGAACAGCCCAATCAATTTGAAGTGGTGATCATTGGCGGTGGCCTGGTGGGCATGGCCACCGCATTGTCATTGGCACATGCTGGCATCCAAGTAGCTATGCTGGAAGCCAAGATGCCCGATATTTCGATGTTTCATACCAGCTATGACTCCAGAACATTGGTGGTCAACCCGGCTTCTGAACAGTTTTGGCAACAACTAGGGGTGTGGCAATCGGTGGTGGCTTCTGCCACCAAAATCAATCAGGTTCATGTTTCTAGTAAAGGTCAATTTGGCCGTGTGTTGTTTGATAAGGACGAGTTGGAAGTACCTGTATTGGGCCACGTAGTGGAAGCCAATGTGTTGGGCGCAGTGCTTTGGGACAAAGTCAGAAACAATCCCAATATCAAAGTCATTGCACCAGCCACCATGTCAGACTTTAAAGTCTCAGATGAGGCAGTGACCATTGACTATGAATTACAAGGTGAACATCATCAAGCGTCTGCGCAATTGATGATTGCTGCCGATGGTGCGCAATCGTCCATACGCAAACAATTGAGCCTGCCAACTAACACCAAGGCTTATAAAAAAACGGCAGTTATTTGTAGCATCACTCCGGAAAAAATGCACCACAACAGAGCGTATGAGCGATTGACCAAAACAGGGCCATTTGCGCTTTTGCCGTTTAATGGTCGCATGGGGTTGGTGTGGTCGAATGAACCAGAAAAAGCTGAACAATTGCTAAAAATGCCACAAGCTGAATTCATTGAGTTGGCTCAGGCAGAATTTGGTTACCGCCTGGGGCGTTTCACTGAAGTGGGTAAAAGGCACCAATACCCGCTGTTTAAAATACAAGTTGAAAAGCAGTATGATGAACGGGTTGTGCTGTTGGGCAATGCTGCGCATACGGTCAGTCCGGTTTCAGCGCAAGGATTGAATTTAGCCATCCGTGGTGTGAAAAGATTGAGTGCTTTACTGGCGAATCAACATCAACAAAAGCAGGACTTGGGGGCATTGTCCTTACTGGAAAATTATCAGCAAATTTCACAACAGGATCAAAACCAAATCCTGACTTATACTGATGACCTGATGACCTGGTTTAAAATAGACGAACCAGTTATCAATGGCTTTAAATCACTGGGTTTGGTAACCATAGACAGTCAAATCAATCTCAAGAAAAAACTGTTCAGGCTGGCAGCTGGTTTGAATCATTCTGATGTTTAAAAAATATTGACATGAAAAAGACAGACATTCTCATCAGTGGCGCTGGTATGGTTGGCGCCATCACCGCATTGACCTTGGCAGAACAAGGACACTCAATTGTGCTGATTGATCAAGCACCCATCAGCACCTTTGATGCTGACAAACCACATCAACTGCGAGTCTCTGCCATTGCCCATAAGAATTTACAATTGTTACAAAAGCTGAACGTGCTACCAAATATGATACAGCACAGGCTTGGCTTTTATAACAAAATGAAGGTTTGGGACAACAGATCTACCGGTGCTTTGGAATTTGACCACCAATCGGGGCCGAACCTTGGTGCCATCATAGAAAATCAGCATTTGACAACAGTCACTCAGCAACTGTTACTAACATACCCCAATGTGACCATCCATGAGCAAGCCAAAATCACTGACTGGCATCAGGAAGCGCGCTTTATAGACGTTGAACTGGACAATGGTGAAAGTTACCAGGCAGTCTTATTGATTGCCGCAGAAGGTGCCAACTCCAATATTCGTGAACAGGCGGGGATTGAAATCAAACGCAAAGATTACCAGCAAAGTGGTTTGGTGTGTAACCTGAAAATCAGCAAAGCACCTGAAAAAACCGCCCTGCAAGCCTTTAATGCCACTGGGCCTGTCGGCATCTTGCCATTGAACGATGACTTGTTTTCAATTGTCTGGTCATTGCCCAATGAGCAGGTTGATACCTGGTTACAAGCTGATAAAAACAAATTCATCAATGGCCTCAAAGCACACATCAACCGGGACTTGGGCGACATTGAATTGCTCAGCGAACGGGCGGCTTTTCCATTGAAACAAATGTACGCCAAACAATTTTATCAGGAGCGAATGGTGCTGGTGGGTGATGCTGCCCACACCGTGCATCCATTGGCAGGACAGGGCGTAAACCTCGGTATCGAAGACGGTCAATGCCTGGCCGCATTACTCGAAGACATCAACCTGAAAAACACTGATGAAGTGGCTCAAGCCTTAAAAACCTACCAAAGACGCCGTCGCGCCGAAGTCTTCAAAACCTCAGAAATGATGACTTTCCTGCACCACCTGTTTACCACTAATAACAAACCCCTCGGCTTCCTCCGCGCCAAAGGCATGAATATATTGAATCAAATCAATCCCTTGAAAAGTTGGCTGATAGAGCAGGCGGGTAGTTGATGTCACTTTATTTCAAACTGCTTTCCATTTTGACTGTTTTATCATTGACCGCATGTTCATTTGATCATCGTAAAAAAGTGGCATATAGCTTGTTATATGATCAAAACGGATTTGAAATTGATGAGGTTTATGCAGCTGCTATTGCAGCACGATTTCCCAAAGGCACAACTGTAAATGAATTGATAGAATTTACAAAACAAAGTGAGGGTAAATGTTTTCCAAAGCATGGCAATCAGCTAACTTGCGAAATACCTGTGCAAGGCCATATTTGTGCTGTAAGAATGATTCAAATTAAAGCAACATTGTCCAGAGAAGAAATTCAGTCCATTACTTACTTTTCCGGAGGATTTGGATGCTAAAACTAATTAAGGAATGTTTGGGGACTTCATTCATTTTTGCGGTGCACTGAGCTCAGTCGAAGTGTTCCCGACTAAAATGAACGCGACCGCGTACTCTCGCGGCTAATCGCTCATTCCATCAAGGCTTCGGTCTCTGATCCTGTCTCGACCCTAACTTCTGTATCCATACAGTCGTCTTGCCTTCGGCAAACCGCCTTGATTCCATTCACTGCCTAACCGGCTCGGCGGGTCGAGCTGCTCAGAGCTCTCCAGTGTAGCAGTCAAGTAATTTTGACCACGGTTTTAGATTCACCCCAGAACTTTCACTCTTACTCTTTTGGCTTTTTGAATTGCAATTAGTTTGATGGCCTTTAGCAATCTATAAAATAGAATAATATAAGATAAATATTCTGATATACAGATGATTGGAGGGTATTTTATAATGTCTTCAAACAGCAACAAAGACGTGATTCAATCGTGTGTAAGCTATTTATTTTGAAATGAACCGGAGTTAATAATGAGTCAAGACAATACACCCAAAGCAGGACAATGTCCTGTGATGCATGGTGCGGCCACAGGCGCCAGCCATAAAAAGTAATCTGGGACATACATCCACTGAGAGACAAAAATCAACGAAAAGAGTCTTAGAATTGGTGAAATTGATTGGAGTTCAAGGTTCAATTTTCAGTGTTTTCTTTAAGGTTGTCTGATTTGTTGTGAATTTTAGGTTTTAGCCAGATTCAACCCGAGTTGGGCTGTGTCGCATGAAGGCGAATAAGGTTAAAGGTGTTTTTTTAGGTTATTTCAGTTGTGGCTTAGGGTGATTCCAAGCGAAAGCGGTGACTGTTTCTTTTTTTCATTATTTTAAATGTTCAATGCTTAAAAATGAAAGTTAAGTCCAAGAAAGAATCCTTCCGTATCGGCTTCAGCACGACGACCAGATTGTTTCCAATCTGTGGTTAACGCCCTGTATCCAACCACACCTCCCAAACCACTTTTGCTTTCGTAATTCAGGCCCAATTCAATGTCAGTGATGTCATCATCACCTAGACTCAAGGTTTCAATGCTGCTATAAACAGACAAGCCTGTGAAGGGTAGGTCGACCTGGCCTTTACCATAGAGCAAAGCAACGGTTGAATCCAAATCCCTAGCGCCCACTCCCGAATCAGAAGTAGTGCTGTAAAAAGGGGCTCTGCCATCGAATTGTTTTATGGCTATTCCCAAATCTAAATTGATCCAATTGTCTAAAATTTCGTAATAGAGCATGGCTTCTGTGTGGCTTAAATCTATCCTGCCCCTGGTGTTTACGATTGTTATGTTTCCATCAATACCTATCAACTCTGAGGTGCCAGTAATCTGACCTTCAATGTCATTTTGTTGTACTTTGACGTTTGGTATAAAGGGTGCAGGATGTTCTAGTGCCAGATAAAATACATTTCCAGTTTCACTTTTGTTTTGGTTCTCCGAATTTGTGTTCACATCGTTGGCCAAGTCATGTTGCCAATAGTTATAGCCTGCATACACACCTAAAATGGTATCGGCATTGGCAGTTGTGACATTGGTGAGTAGTGCACTGAATAAAAGTAAAAGGCATGTTTTTTTCATTTGTAAAAAAAAGTAAGAAAAAGTCAAATGATTATAACGTTAACATAGCTTATATCAAGTGCTAATAAAGTAGACAGGAAGCTCGTCTCAGAAGAAAAACAGCCTTTGTTTGTCCTGATTTTTACAAAATAGGCCCTGATATATATGAAAGCGGTGACTGTCCCTGTTTTTCCTATTTAGATTGAAGTCCACTCCGCAGCAAGTTTAGGCTGAAAAGGGGTGTTGTTAAGGCTTATCTGAAAAGTCGGCTTTAGCCGACCTTGATATGGGTTTTATGAAATGTCAAGTGGACTGAAGTCCACTACCCAGTGGTTTTTTTTATGCAATGGTAGGAGGACTGAAGTCAACGACCCAATGACTAAAAGCCGAATCGGGTTGGTATTTCTCACTTGCAGATGAGCTAGCTGATTTGATCTTTCAGGCTGTGGTTGCATCTTGATTAGGGGTGTTGACTTCAGTCAACCAGGTTTGTTGTTATGAGATCGGTTAAAGCCGACACCCCAGTGTGAAGTTGATTGCTGGTTTACCTTGTCATCTTTTTAATTACAGATTGTATTGATGGACTTTAATAATCTATAAAATAGAATAATATGAGATAAATATTCTGATATACAGATAATTTGAAGATATTTTATAATGTTTTTAAACAGCAACAAAGACGTGATTCAATCATGTATGAGCTATCTATTTTGAAATGAACCGGAGTTAATAATGAGTCAAGACAATACACCCAAAGCAGGACAATGTCCTGTGATGCATGGTGCGGCCACAGGCGCCAGCCATGACAACAAAGACTGGTGGCCAAATTCATTGGATTTGGATATTTTGAGCCAGCATGACAGCAAAACCAATCCCTTGGGAGCGGACTTTGATTATCATGAGGCCTTAAAGACACTGGATGTGTCTGCATTGAAACAAGACCTTTTGAATCTGATGACCGACAGTCAGGATTGGTGGCCAGCTGATTGGGGTCATTATGGCGGTTTAATGATTCGCATGACCTGGCACGCCGCCGGTAGTTATCGTGTGGCCGATGGTCGTGGTGGTGCTGGTACAGGTAACCAGCGCTTTGCGCCGTTGAATTCATGGCCTGATAATGCCAATCTGGATAAAGCACGTCGTTTATTGTGGCCCATCAAGAGAAAATACGGTAATGCCTTGAGCTGGGCAGATTTATTGGCTTATGCGGGCACCATGGCTTATGAGAGCATGGGCTTGAAAACCTATGGCTTTGCCTTTGGTCGGGAAGACATCTGGCATCCTGAAAAAGACATTTATTGGGGCGCTGAAAAGGAATGGTTAGCTACCAGTGACAAAGAAAACAGTCGTTATTCTGGTGAACGTGACTTGGAAAATCCGTTGGCAGCGGTGATGATGGGTTTGATTTATGTAAACCCCGAAGGTGTTGATGGTAAGCCTGACCCTTTGAAAACAGCCAAAGATGTGCGAGTCACTTTTGCACGTATGGCTATGAATGATGAGGAAACAGTGGCGTTGACTGCCGGGGGACACACGGTCGGTAAATGTCATGGTAATGGTGATGCGGCTAAACTGGGACCAGAACCAGAAGCCGCTGATGTGGTTGAACAAGGCTTGGGCTGGAACAATCATACAGACCGTTCTATCGGCCGAGATACGGTGACCAGCGGTATCGAAGGTGCCTGGACCAGTCATCCGACACAATGGGACAATGGCTATTTTGATATGTTGTTGAATCATGATTG
>JAUHXW010000369.1 GCA_030426705.1 Gammaproteobacteria bacterium | reverse complement strand
GGCTCAACATCATCCAATCTGGGAGAAAAGCGAATGGTGAACAATTCAATCAACCACCTTGAAATGTGGGGGTGTTGAATCAGTGCTTTTTCAATATAGTCTTTACTGTAAGGCAAGCCTGTTTGTAACAAATATTTGACCAATCCACGCAGTAAATTAACCTGTCGCCAGGTCAAGCCACCCAGAATAACCAATTTATTCAATGGGTCTGATTCAAGTTCCCCTGCAACCACTTTGTCAAAAGCATCGTGAAATCGTTCTTTAACCAATTCCAGTTCCAGACCCTTGCCTGAAGCCAGTTGTAAATCAAAATCCTGTACCCAAATATTCTCATCATTTTGCAAAGTCAACTCATATGGACGTTCACTGACCACATGTAAACCCAGATTTTCAAGATCAGGCAATACTTCACTCAAAGGAATGGTGTGATGAAACTTAAAAACTTTAAACCTGAAATCACCCTGGCGATTGATTCTTGGCGCATACAGGCTCACTTCCAAATCTTCGTCAGTTTGTACTTTATCAGCATTTTCTACATCAAATGAAGCCACCCAAGGGCTGACATCTTCAGTATATGCCACTGGAAAAGATCCATTGAACTTTTCCAACAATCGAGCTGCTTCAGTTTGTCCCAACCGCTCTTTAAGCGCTTGAGCCAAACGATCCTCCCAAGTTGTGACCACTTCGATAATGTCTGTTTTGATGGTTTCCAGCAATTCATCATTGAATTGTTTGATGTCTCTGATGACCACATATAAACGGGCATAATGAGATTCATCAATGGCCACTGAAAATTCAACCTCAACCCCGCCAACGGCCTCTGCCAATAACGTTTGAATTTTACGGCGTGTATTGGTGTTGAACAGATCTCTGGGCACAAAGACCATGAAAGAACAAAAACGATTGAATTTATCACGTCTGGCAGTGACTTGTGTGGTGATTTTCTCCTGTATCACCAATGCCTTATAAACTGCGGCAAACAATTCTTTGGTATTGGATTGCAACACCTCATCTTTGGGCATGGTGTTGATGATATGCATCAGCATTTTGCCCGAATGAGAGTTGGTTTCAAAACCGAATTGCTTAATTAACAATTTGATTTTGCTGTTGATGTAAGGAATTCTCAAAGCACGGGTATTGGCCGCCACTGAAGTGAACAAGCCGATGAATCGATGCTCCGCTACTACCTTTCCTTGATCATCCGTTTCAAGCAAACCGATGTAATCCAGATTGCCCTTACGGTGAATTTTGGAAATCACATTGACCTTGGTTATGACTACCAGGTCAGATTGTTTTTTGATTTGATATTCTGCAACGGATAATTGGCTGGCATCATTGGCATCGGCATCCAATTCCGAACTGAGCAAACCCAAACCAGATTTCACCTCAGATACCAGGTGGTTATTCTTGAGGTTATATTTTCGATACCCCAAAAAAGTAAAGTTATCATCAACCAACCAGTCCATGAACGCTTGTTGCTCTTTTCTGACTTTTTTATTGTCAATAAAACCGAGACTGTTTTTGGCAGCTTCCATGGCTTGCAGCATGGGCTGCCAGTCATTCACTGCTTTTCTGATTTGAGAAAAAACATCTCCCAAATAGGCTTCTAATGCCTTGGCTTGCTTGTTGCTATCTATGCGTTTTACTTCGATGTATATCACAGATTTGGCTTCTGCTTCACCATTCTTGGGCTTGTCTATCAACACCCTATTTTTATTCTCTCCTTGAATCTGAATGATTGGATGAGAGATCAGCTTAATGGTTAAACCGAATTCAGCGCAAGCCATGGTCGCTGAATCAACGAGAAATGGAACATTGTCATTAACCAAAATTATTTTTGTTACCGTTTCATCTGATTTAGATTGTTTGACTTCAATGATGGGGTTTTTCAAACGCCTGACCGACATACTTTTAATCATGCCGGTGACTGTGTTGACCCAATAATCAATGTCGTGAGTAGCGATTTCTTCCATCGACATGTGAGTGAACAATTGTTTACCCAACTGTTTTATGCTGTCCGAATAAGAAGATTTTGACTGATTGACTTTGTTAGAAAACTTTTTGATGAACTTTTTGTGTTCAGCGGTTAATAGTGATTGCATCTGTATCTCTTGTTCTTTTGGATTAAGCTTAACCCTTTCATTCATTTCACAAGCGAGCAACAGCCATATGATCACGAAACTCTTGTTCGTAATCATATACTTTTGTCCCCGTATTGTTCTAATGATTAGATGCACTATTCCAAAGTGCGCTTTCAAGATTACTTAACCATCAAAACAACAAAACGAATTTTAACGTTTTAGTGAGGTTAAATACAGCGTAATAAAAGATAAAAACAGAAAATTTTGACACCATCAATGATGTGCAATTTGATTAATTTTGTAATATCGATTTAATCACTATTCGCTGGCTCATGTCGTGATGCCAACGCATCAGATGATCCATTTCTTGAATTGTACTTTCCTTAGTTAGCCTGTGTACCACTGGGTATGTAGCGAAATCAGCAATACTGAGTTGGTGACCAGCTACGAATTCATGGCTCTGTAATTGCTGATTGAATTCACCATAGAATGACACCCCCCTATCCTTTAACATTTCTGCAGCTTCTATTTGGCTGGGTTTTACCAGGCTTTTAAGATAAAAGTTATTGAACAAATTGGTAGAAATATCAGTCAATTGAAAAAACAACCACTGTAAGGTTTGGGAGCGCAGTCTTAGATCTGTGCTCAGAAGCCTCTTAGCCTTCTCTGCCAAATAGATC
>JAUHXW010000368.1 GCA_030426705.1 Gammaproteobacteria bacterium | reverse complement strand
GGGATGTGCTGTTGGCATTTGAAGCGGCCTTAAAGCAGCAAAATATTAAAACAGTACCCGTTAAAATCACCTTAGAAAAAAACATACCGGTCTGTAGTGGCCTGGGTTCGAGTGCTTGCTCTGTGGTCGCTGCTGTGGTGGCATTGAACAAGTTTTATGAGCAGCCTTTTGATGAGTCAATATTGCTGAAAATGATGGGTGAAGCAGAGGCCAAAATCAGTGGCTCTTTACATTATGACAATGTCGCACCTTGCTACCTCGGTGGCTTGCAATTGATGCTGCATGATCAACCAAAAAAAGCCCTTTCAATTCCGGTTTTTGAGCAGGTTTTTTGGGTGTTGGCTTATCCTGATGTATTGATCAGTACGCAAGCCGCAAGGGATTTATTGCCCCAACAATATGATCGCAAAACCCTGATTGAATTTGGCCAGAATTTGGCGGGTTTTGTGGCCGCCAGTTATCAGCAGGACTTGTCATTGGCTTTTGCCCTACTGACCGATGTGGTGGCGGAGCCTTTTCGAGCGGAATTATTACCCCATTTCAAAGCCACCAAACAGGCGCTGCTAGATATGAACAGTCTGGCAGTCGGTATTTCAGGTTCAGGTCCTACTTTGTTTTCTGCCTGCAAAGACCTGGAAACTGCCAAACGTCAAGCAGCCTGGCTGGAACAAAACTATTTACAAAGCGATGCTGGCTTTGTGCGCATTTGTCAAGTTGATCAACTTGGCACCAGGAGTATAGGATGAAATTACACAACCTCAAAGATGAACAACAAATCGTAGACTACGCCACTGCGGTGAGAACTGGTTTGGGCAACAATCAGGGGTTGTTTTTCCCTGAAAAAATACCCTCATTGCCTAACATCGATGCTTTGCTGGCCATGCCAACAGCAGAACGTAATTTCCACATCCTAAAGCCATTTGTACAAGAGAACATTGCTGATGACGTGCTCAGAGACATCATTGCCAAGACCTTTGCTTTTGAGTCGCCTTTGCATCAAGTCAATGACAACACTTTTTGTCTTGAGTTGTTTCATGGCCCTACCCTGGCTTTCAAGGATTTTGGTGCACGTTTTATGGCCAACTGTTTACAACATTTTGCCGATAACAACAAAATCACCATAC
Source organism: Gammaproteobacteria bacterium (assembly GCA_030426705.1). Lineage (GTDB taxonomy): Bacteria > Pseudomonadota > Gammaproteobacteria > Xanthomonadales > Marinicellaceae > Marinicella. The sequence continues at coordinate 1,639 of JAUHXW010000368.1, read as the reverse complement.
TGACTGCCACTTCGGGTGATACCGGTGCTGCGGTTGCGCATGCTTTTCACGGTTTGAAAAATATTGACGTGGTGATTTTATTTCCGGAAGGTAAAATCAGTGAACTGCAACAGAAAATGTTCACCACGTTGTCAGACAACATCAAAACCGTGGCAGTCAAAGGTGACTTTGATGCTTGCCAAAAGCTGGTTAAGCAAAGTTTTGACGACACTGAACTGGTCAATCAAGTGGGCTTGAATTCAGCCAATTCAATCAACGTCAGTCGTTTGTTTGCCCAGGTTTGTTACTATTTTGATGCGATGGCACAATTATCTGTAACTCAACGAGAGCGAGCCGTTATTGCTGTTCCAAGCGGCAATTTTGGCAACCTGTGCGCTGGCATCATTGCCAAAACCATGGGCTTACCCATCAAACGTTTCATCGCCTCAACCAACCTCAATGACACGGTGCCACGATACCTGAAAGACGGTGTTTGGGCACCCAATGCCACCGTGGAAACACTGTCTAATGCCATGGACGTCAGCAAGCCAAATAACTGGCCACGGATCGAATACCTGATTGAATCAGGCCAATTCGATCGCACTCAATTGTCAGGCCTGGCCGTTGATGAAACCCAAACTGCTGAAACTCTGAAATCATTGCATAAGCAAAGTTATATCAGCGAGCCACATGCAGCCGTGGCCTATCAGGGTTTGCAAGATTCATTGAGCACTGATGAAGTCGGTATTTTTCTAGGCACAGCCCATCCAGCTAAATTCAAAGCAACGGTTGAAGACATATTGCGCATTGATTTGCCCTTACCAGAAGCCATTGCTGCATGTGCCGAAAAGCCAGACTTGTCACACTCCATTGAAGCAGATTTTGCCATTTTAAGGCGGTTCTTAACTGATTAATACCGTTGTTTCAAAGCAGCACCTTTAACCAGTCCTGCATGTGATCTTCCAGGATAAAATGTTGGTTGACCCATTGTTGCAAATCGTGTCCATGTTGTTCAATAAGTGCTCTGTTGTCATTTAATTGTTGGATTTTATCTATCCAACCTTTGGCCTGGTTTTGAAGCAGGATTGCCGGACTGTTTTGATAAGGACTTAAGTCAGAAGCCATGACTGGAATGCCCAAAACGCCGAACTCAAGTAATTTCAGGTTTGACTTGGCTTGATTGAAACTGTTATCAACCAAAGGAGCAACCGCGACATCCAGTTTCAACCTTGATAATTTTTCTGGGTATTCCAATAAATTCACAGCGGGGTGAAATTGATAGTGCTTGGCATCCACTTCTTTTGGTTTATCTCCAAAAAACACCCAATCACACATCTTACTGGTGGCTTCAACTATGGGCTTAAGAAATAACAAATCCTGTTGGTGTTGACCGGCCCCAGCCCATCCTATCCTTAATTTTTGTTGATGCGTTTGGCGGGTGTGTAAGCCTTGCCAAATGGTTTTGGACAAGCGGTTGGGAATCACCTGAATGTTGTGATGAAAGGCTGCAAATTCTTTGGCCAGTTTATTTGTACTGACAATTATTCCATCTGCCATTGAACAAGCCAGTTTGAGTCGTGTTTCTATATCAGTTGGCATTGATTTGGCCAATGGACTGTATTCAGGTATGCCAGTTAATAAGTCATCGAAGCCTAAAATA
>JAUHXW010000367.1 GCA_030426705.1 Gammaproteobacteria bacterium | reverse complement strand
ACAACCTAAGAAATTATCCCAATTTTAGTATTGCGTGATAAATAACCTTGAAATATTAGAAATAGCTAATATATAATGCCTGAACTTAAAAATAAAGCAAATGATGCAAAATCAAATCACTGAATATGTATTGAACCACCCCAAAAAAGTATTTTTACTGACTTGTTTGCTGGTTTTAATAACCGCTGTAATGATTCCCATGATTCAAATTGATACCGATCCGGAAAATATGTTACCGGATGATCAGATTGAGCGGGTTTTTCATAACCAGGTTAAAGGCGAGTTCAATTTACATGACATGATTGTGGTCGGTGCGGTAAACCGCTCTGATGATGGCATCTATAATTTGACCAGTCTTGGCAATCTGGTTGATATCGTAGAGAAAATTTCGCAAATTGATGGTGTTATTGACCATGATTTGATGGCGCTTTCTACCGTGGATAACATCAAGCAGGGTGAGCCTGGCAGCATTCGGTTCGAATGGTTGATGAAGCAGGCTCCGGACAATCAACCTGCCGTTGAGCTATTAAAGACTTCGGTTGAAAGGTTACCGCTGTTAAACAATACTTTGGTGTCAGAAGATTTTAAAGCCACCAGTATTTATGTGCCTATTGCAGATAAGAATGAAAGTCACAGAATTTCCCTGGAAATTCAACAGATTATCAATGATGAACAATCCAGTGATGAATACCACATCACCGGTTTGCCGGTAGCAGAAGACACCTTTGGTTATCAAATGTTCGTGCAAATGGGTATTTCTGCGCCGTTGGCAGGTTTGATGATTTTCTTGTTGATGTGGTATTTCTTTAAGAATTTGAAATTCATTGCTGCGCCAATGATTGTAGCTATGGTTACGGTGATTTCGGTGATGGGTACCATGATAGGCATGGGCTACACTGTGCACATCATGAGTTCGATGATCGCCATTTTCCTGATGCCGATTGCGGTAGTTGATTCCATTCACATCATGTCTGAGTTCGTTGAAATGTATGATGAAAAGAGCGACCGTGAATCTGTGATTAAGCAAGTGATTGGTAATTTGTTTAAACCCATGTTATTTACCAGTATCACTTCAGCGATTGGTTTTTACTCTTTGATGCTGACTCCGATTCCACCTGTACAGGTCTTTGGTGCATTTGTGGGTTCGGGTATCTTGCTGGCATTTATTCTAACCATTCTGTTTATTCCGGCTTATTTGATTGTGTTGAAGCCTACTGCCTTGAGTTCCTTGCAGGAGATACACCATTCGAAGTCAAAGCTGTCTGATTTGATTAAGTCAATGGGTCAGTCCAGCTTGAATAACAGCAAACTGGTGATATTGGGTTTTCTGGTGATCTTTGTGATCAGTGTATTGGGCATCATGAAAATTCAAATCAATGACAATCCGGTCAGATGGTTCAAAACCGATCATCCCATCAGGTTGGCAGATAAAGTGTTGAATGAGCATTTTGCTGGAACTTATGATGCCTATCTGGTTTTGGAAGCTGATACCGATTCAATCCAACAGGCATTTAAACAGAATTTAGCTATCGATGATGTAACCATTAATGCCAAAGCTGAAGATATCCTGCAGCAGGATTTGAGTTTTCAGGAACAGTTGAATGAGATGTTGTTTTGGGCTGAAGATCAGTTGTTTGATGCTGACGATGAAACTGCGGTGCTGTTGGAACAGTTGATTGGCAAAATTGAACAAAACAGTGCGCAATTGGCCTTTTTCAAATCTCCAGAGAATTTGGCGTATGTGACTGAATTACAGCAGGCTTTACAGCAAAGTGGTTTGGTAGGTAAATCCAACTCCCTGGCAGATGTGGTCAAAACAGTGAATCGTGAACTGCGTGGTGGTGAGGCCGATATGTTCAAGTTACCAGAAACTCAGGCGGGTGTTGCTCAGGCCTTGTTGCAGTATCAATCCTCACATCGACCGCATGATTTGTGGCATTTTGTCACACAGGATTACAGCAGTACAGTGATTTGGGTACAGTTAACCAGTGGTGACAATCAAGACATGACAGCTGTGGTTGATTACATGGATGAATACATTCAAAGCCATCCGCCACAAAGTGGCGTAAAAGTTAACTGGGCAGGTAAGACTTTCCTGAACAAAGTATGGCAGGAAGAGATGGTGGCTGGAATGGGCATGAGTCTGGCCAGTGCTTTTGTTGTGGTATTTATCATGATGGTTGCGTTATTCAGGTCGCTTATTTTCGGATTTTTGGCGATGTTGCCATTGACCATCACCATCGCCTTTATTTATGGTTTGATTGGCTGGTTTGGTAAAGATTATGACATGCCTATTGCGGTATTGTCGGCTTTGACACTGGGTTTGTCGGTGGATTTTGCCATACACTTTTTGCAGCGAGCCCGAGATATTTATGCCGAGAACAAAGACTTTAAACTGACCATGCAGGAAATGTTTGAAGAGCCGGCTTCGGCCATCAGTAAAAATGCGGTGGTTATTGCTATAGGCTTTACCCCGTTGTTGTTCGCGCCATTAGTACCTTACATAACAGTTGGTTTCTTTTTAGCAACCATCATGGCGGTATCTGCTGTGGTGACATTGATGATGTTGCCGGCGATGCTGAAACTATTAAAAAATTGGACTTTGAGGTGATCAAATGAAAAAAGTATTTATTTTAATTATGTTGAGTGGCTTGTTCACAGCACAAGCAGAAACAAGCGTTGAAGCAATCATTGCCCATGCCAATTTGGCCTCGTTTTATAGCGGAGATGATGGTCGCAGTGATGCACGTATGATTATTGTGGACA
>JAUHXW010000366.1 GCA_030426705.1 Gammaproteobacteria bacterium | reverse complement strand
GTGATCCGGTGGTTCTGTATGGAAGGGCCATCGCTCAACGGATAAAAGGTACTCCGGGGATAACAGGCTGATACCGCCCAAGAGTTCATATCGACGGCGGTGTTTGGCACCTCGATGTCGGCTCATCTCATCCTGGGGCTGAAGCCGGTCCCAAGGGTATGGCTGTTCGCCATTTAAAGAGGTACGCGAGCTGGGTTCAGAACGTCGTGAGACAGTTCGGTCCCTATCTGCCGTGGGCGTTTGAGATTTGAGGAAAGCTGCTCCTAGTACGAGAGGACCGGAGTGGACGAACCTCTGGTGTTCGGGTTGTCACGCCAGTGGCATTGCCCGGTAGCTATGTTCGGACGGGATAACCGCTGAAAGCATCTAAGCGGGAAGCCTCTTCCAAGATGAGATCTCACTGATTCCTTGAGAATCCTAAAGGGCCCTTGAAGACTACAAGGTTGATAGGCTGGGTGTGGAAGTGCAGTAATGTATGAAGCTAACCAGTACTAATTGCCCGTGAGGCTTGATCATATAACACCCAAGAGGTTTTAAGTTATGTGCAAGTTCAATGGAACTCTGATAACAATAGACCCATTAACCAATCAAATGATTGATTCCCGCAAGGGAGATTCATATTCCAAACATCAGTCTTAGAGACATCTGTCTTTAAGCGACCAGTTTTCTGGTGACAATAGAGCTATAGAACCACCTGAACCCATCTCGAACTCAGAAGTGAAATGTAGCATCGCCGATGGTAGTGTGGGAGTTCCCATGTGAGAGTAGGACATCGCCAGAATCTTATACCAAAAAGCCTCAGTCTTTGACTGGGGCTTTTTTTTGCCTGTATTATTATAAAAAAAATGAAAAATCAGTGGTTACGATTGATGATTAAGTCTGTGACAGCTTTTAACTGATCGGTATTTCCAGAAATTGTATCAAGTAATCCAGTAGCTTCTTTGATATGAAAAGAAGCCTTTTCTTCAGCGCCTGTTAAACCCAATAATTCAGGATAAGTAGACTTGTTGTTTTTGGTATCAGAATGTGCTGGTTTTCCGAGCGTTTCGGTGTCTTGTGTTACATCGAGAATATCGTCAACAATTTGAAAGGCAATGCCTAAATGCTCTGCAAAAAGAATCAGGTTTTCTTTATCAGTTGTGGAAGTATTGAGAGAGAAAACCAGCGGTAAAGTAACACAAGATTTTAAAATCGCACCTGTTTTGGCAGCGTGTATGTTTTGTAGTTGTTCGATGTCAGTGGATTGATGTTCAGAAATCAAATCTAAACTCTGTCCACCTGCCATGCCTGCTAAACCACTGGCTTGTGCCAACACTTTCACGGCTTTGACTATCAACTCAGGAGGTTCAGGTGTAAGACACAAGGTCTCAAAAGCCAATGATTGCAAGGCATCTCCAGCCAATATGGCAGTGGGCTCATCAAATGCAATGTGATTGGTGGGCTGTCCCCTGCGAAGCTCATCATTGTCCATGGCCGGTAAATCGTCATGAATCAATGAATAGGCATGAATCATTTCTATGGCTGCAGACATATAGTCTGCCGTTGTTATATCAACACCAACAGATTCAGAGGTGGCATAAACCAGTAAGGGACGTACCCTTTTTCCGCCAGATAGCAAGGAATAAGCCATCGCTTCTTTCAGACGTGAATCACTTTTGCTGGATGTTGTTAGCTGTTTGGCTAAGAAATTATTGATGCGTTGTTGCAGAGGTTCAAATTGTTTCAATGGTTGTCTTCCATCAATTGTTCAATTTTCTTTTCGGCATCATCGATGATTTTTTGGCATTTACGAGTCAATTGGATACCTTGTTCATATAACTTCAAGGATTCCTCCAGACCAACATCCTGCTGTTCCATCTTTTCGATGATTTCGGATAATTTGCTTAAATTATTTTCAAAGGTTTTAGTTTGGCTCATGTGCGTATTTTACAAAAGATATTGGGGGGATAGCCATTGATATTCGGCTTTATATTGTTTCAATAACATCATAAAATTTTCAGCCAGGAATTCCGTACCCACAGCCATCAATTCGCCTTCGATATAGACAAAAGGCATGACAGCCCTTTGCCATGGTGGTATCTGTTTGTTTTGAAACAAGTTTTTAACTTTTTGGCGCGATTGATGTTTCGATAATTTGATTTTTTCCTGGTTGCGTTGGAAATCAATCATAACATTGAAACTGAATTCACATTCGCTTTTGATAAGGATGGCTCCAAACCCTTCGGTAAGTTGCTGCAGTTGATTGGCTTTGATGGTTAAAAATTCTGTTGATGGCTTAAAATCAGGAAGATGTTTCAATAAATAAACGTTATCTTGCCAAAAATTCAATTGCCATTCGGGCATCACTAACTCAGTTAACTTGTCATGTTGAGCTTGTAAACAATCCTGAGAAAACTGTTGTAAAGCATGGTGGTTGGCAGGGACAACATCAAAAGTGGCTAACCAATGATAAAGCACAGAAGCCAGTGTATCAGGGGCTTTTATCCTTGAGGTTTCAAGTGGGTTTTGATTGCCCAATAACTCGTTTAAAACATGGGTGGTATTTCGAAGATTTTGACTGGTCAAGTGAATATTCTGAACAGCGTTAGGGTAATGTTCTTCGATCAGCGGTAAAACCTGGTTACGTAAATAATTACGACTGTAATGATTTTGTTGATTACTGGGGTCATTAACATGAATCAGTTGATGATCCTTGATGTATGTTTCAATGGTGGATCGATCAACATTAAGCATGGGGCGGTAAACTTGATAATGAGTCTGATTGGAAAGTATGGCC
>JAUHXW010000037.1 GCA_030426705.1 Gammaproteobacteria bacterium | reverse complement strand
CTTCATAAATTGCTTTATACAAAATATCTGCAAGCTCAAATATTCTTTGGTGATAGCGTTCTGCATAATCACTAAGGTCTTGTTTATAATAATCTTCAATGGTGACTATTTGCACCAATGCCAAACCAAGAGGCACATACGCACCATAACCTTTATTAACTAATCTTTGATTGGTGTGGTCATAAACAAGCCGTAAATGTTCAAAGGCTTTGAGCTGATTTTTAGTAAACTGAATAGTCATTTTGATTGTCCAAAATACTCACTATTAAAGATGACTTCTTCGCAAACAACCTCAAAATCAGTATCCTCAATTTTAATTGAGAAATCATCAACCTTTGATATCTTTGGGTTTTCAACTATCCAAACATGATCTGTTTTGATGCTTTGACACAATATAAAAATCAAATACCTTTCCACTTTACCAGGAATCATGAATGTAAGCATGTCTTTAGATGCCGTATAACTCCAGCGCCTTAAGCTTTGTCCCTTTAATGCTCTTAAATCTTCTAGTGTTACTTTTTTAATTTCCATTTTTGACTCCTTTTTTTATTGGAATAATTTTACTGATATCCGAGTCCACAAAATCCGCCCATTGCTGTAGCATATCGGCGCGGTCATTGAGGTATTCAGCGCGATTATAGGCAGCTCTGACTTTATTACTGGGTACATGAGCCAAAGCGCGTTCAATCCAATCAGGATTAAAACTCATTTCATTGAGTATAGTCGAGGCTGTTGCTCTCAGTCCATGTATTGTGGTTTTCTCAGCCATGTTGATTTTCTTCAATACGCTGAGCATAGCGTTTTCTGACATTGGCTGCTTATGTGGCTTGTGGTAGCTGGCGAATATATACGGATATGCGCCGTTCATTTCATAGAGTTCTTTTAAAACAGACATGGCTTGTCTGGATAGTGGAACCACGTGATTTCTGGAGGCTTTCATGCGCTGTTCTGGTATTTCCCAAAGCGCATCATCCCAGTTGATTTCATCCCAGGTGGCAAACCTAACTTCACTGGTGCGTGCCATGGTGTACATCACAAATTTAATGCCTAAAACGATTGTACGGTCACTGGTGCAGTTGTTTAGCGCTTCAATAAACTCAGGTATATCTTTACGCTCTAAAGCCCTGTAATTGGCTTTTTTGTGACTGGTAAAAGCACCCTGTAAATCAATGGCCGGATTATATGAAGCACGACCGGTAATGATGGCGTATTTAAAAACCGCTTCACATCGTTGGCGTACCTTATTCACAATAACCAAAGCGCCACGGCTTTCAATTCGTCTGAGCACTTTTAACAGTAAAGGTGAATTAATATCATCCATTTTGTGTTTACCAATGTGAGGGAAAATATCACGTTCCAATGAATGTAAAACCTCTTTGGCGTGTTTCTCAGTCCATTCTGGTGATTTCTTTTTGTGCCATTCTCTGGCTATTGATTCAAACTGATATTCTTTTTCTTTTAACTTTAGTTTTTTGGCTTGTTTTTCTGCTGAAGGATCTTTACCTTGATCAAGCAAGCGCATGGCTTCAAGGTGTTTCTGTTTGGCATCATTTAACCCTACTACCGGATATTTTCCCATAGATAAGGATTTTTCACTGCCTTCAAAACGGTATTTATAGCGCCAAAGCTTTGAACCTGTTTTTGTAATCAAAAGAAAAAGCCCATCACCTATGGTGAATTTCCATTGTTTACCGTCCTTTGGTTTTAGGTTTTTGATGGTTACATCGGTGATACGTTTGGGCTTTGTGGTTTTGGTCTTTTTCGATGTCATTTTTAAAAATACCCCCAAGGGTAAATAAAATACCCCAACAATACCCCCAAAATGAGCGGATGTTATCGGACTGTAAAAGACATTATTATACCACGGAAGTTGTTAAGATTAAGATATATGGTTGTTTGTTGGATGTTAGAATACGTCCTTGTACTCTGATTTGGTGGAGACGGCGGGAATCGAACCCGCGTCCGTAAGTCCTCTGCTTGAGGCTCTACATGCTTAGTTTCGGCTTTTAATCTTATGTTGATGACTCCGCCTAACAGGATTCATCAACACCAGTTCGGATTTAATTTAACCCAGCGCATCCAAACGGTACGCTAAGCGATCTTGCTGGTTATGACGGACAGTTCACGAACGCAAGAAATCGTGAGTGCCCGTTAGCATTAAGCTGCTAAAGCGTAGTTATCGTCGTTTGCAACTATAACTTTGACACAGATATTTACGAGGTTTATGTCGCCCTCGGCATGCACCTACAAGTTTCGCAACCCACGTCGAAGCCAGGTCGTCCCCTTGTCTGTTATTGAATATATGGTGTTGTATTCACCAAATTCAAGGATGGTTATTGTAACACCAAGTGTTGGAATCACAACTTATGTTTAAGTTAATACGGATGAGGGTTTCACATTCGGCATGTGGCTTGGTGATTTTGCTTGCGTTCTTTTATTATGCCAATAAAAACCGGCAATGCAAAATGGAATCAAGAAGAAATCTCTGATTCACTGAAGTGAACCAACCGATTTCATGAATGCTTTGCTTGCAAGTATCGTAACCCACGTCGAAGCCAAGTCGCCCCCTTGTTTGGTAATGAAGTACAATCTCAATCAACTGAATTTATTTGGCTTTTTTAAAATTAATGGAACTCAACAATAAAAAATATTGGCTACTGTTTTATCTGATTTCAGTAACTTTGACTTTTTTATTGATGTTTTTAATCAGCACTTACCTCTCTGTGTATCTTTTCCTACTTGGTTTTTGGGGAATGACGGTATATTTTTTATTGGATATTCAGAGCTGGATTAAGCTTAACATGTTGGTTAAGTTTGTAACGGCCATAATAATTAATTCTGTTTATATGTTATACGAATTAAATAATTATGAGCCAGACCAACGGAGTTTCGAATTCATCTACAATGGTGTGCTGGTTACGCACTCACCCAGCCCAACAACATTTAAATTTTTAGGGGTTGAAGAATTTGGTATTATCGTGTGGGTAACAACGTTAATGATCTTATTTTATGAGCCATTAAAGCACATAGTGAAAAAAACTTAAAAGGTTTGCCCTGGGGTCTTACGCTTACCACTCCAGTTCAAGTAGCTCAGAGTCTCCCCAAAGCAAATTGCTTAAATTGAACTTTTACGGTAAAATACCGTTAATAATTAACGGTGGATTAATGAATCGAAAAGCAATGGAAAATGTTATTTTAATGGACTTGGATGATGTTAGTGCATTAAAAATTGTTAAAGATTTAGCAAAAGATTCAGCTAATGTAGTGATGACCCACCACAATAAAAATCGTCAGAATAAACGCCATGTAAGCGACATGGAAATCATCAAATGTCTTAGGCATGGTAGAGTTGTTGAGAGCGTACACAGAACGTCCAAAGGCAATTGGAAACTGACGATACAGCATTATTTAATGCATAGAACTATTAGGGTTGCTGTAGCAATTGACAATTGTGATAATGGCAATTACCTGATTGTAGTAACCGTCATAGTTGTGACTTAATTTAAGGTGAAATCATGAAAAAAGACAAAAACATTTTGCACTACACAGCTTGTGGGCTTGATAACGTTTATCTTGAAAATGGTTTTACCATAAGAAAAACCCCTTATGGTGAGGGTGTTTCAATTCATGACCTGGAGGGCTTACATAAAGCCATTGCTTATAATTTATGCACTGAAAAAAGAAGTCTTGAAGGTAAGGAAATTAGATTTCTACGCAAAGAATTAGAGTTTTCTCAAATTGAACTGGCTGAAAAGCTGGATGTTTCAGAAGCCACTATCAGGGGCTGGGAAAATAACAGAACTGAAATTAAACACACTGCTGATATTTTAATCAGGGCATTGTATTTAGAAAAAGTTGGTAAAAATAAGAAAATATCAAAACTTATTGAGCTAATCAGAAAAATTGATAAAGAACAAAGTCGATTAACCTTTTCTGAAACAAACAACAGCTGGGATGCAGTCGCTGCCTGATACGTAATTCAATAAAACAAACCATCGACCTATTGAATTTTATGGTTTTATCACCTATATTCGCGGGCATGAGTAACCGGGTGCTTTACAGCTTTGTTTTTGTGTTTTTGACGGCTTTGACTGTCAATGTGGCGCATGAGGTTGTGGAACATGAGCGCAGTGTGTGTGAGGTTTGTCTGCATGCGCATGTCAATCATGATGCGGATGTCGCTACTGAGCATTCAACAGATATTGCACCCAGTAATCAACTCACTCACTTTGTTGTTACCACAACATTTGCTTTCAATTCGCTGTCTGATGAAGACACCATCAGAGGCCCTCCTCTTTTCGCTTGATTTTTTTACATTTGCATCAGGGCTCAAATCCTTCGTTTAGTTTCTACTGAAGCTTTGCCTGTGATGCTATTTTTTTTGCTGTTTCAGCCAGGCTGAACCAACTTAATTATTAAATTTTAGCGAGAACAACATGAGAAAATTTACATGGGTGATGCTGCTGTGGGTAACACAGGGTTTTACACAAACTGGAGACTTGTCAGGTCAGGTCACTTCCAAACAATCCACTGTGAGTAACGCAGTGATTCGAATCATCGACAACCAACAATCTGCGACCACTGATACCGATGGTCGATTCACTATTCCAGAACTTGCCTATGGCAAGTACGAGATTGATGTTGAAGTTTCGTCAAGCAAACATTTCAACACCACAATCAATCATGATGGTAATGACTTGGTCATTAATATTGATGATTTTAATCTGGACACTTTGGTGGTTTCTGCCAATCCTTTGGAGCACAATCAACTGAAAATGACCACGCCGGTAGCGATATTAAGCGAAGAGGATTTGGTGGTTGATCGTGGTTTGTCTTTGGACCAAACCATTAACCAAATCACCGGGGTCAACTCTGGAAGTTTTGGAACTGGCTCAGGTCAAATTGTGATTCGTGGACAACAAGGCCCAAGGGTGATGGTATTGAATAACAACATCAGCAATCAGGATGCGGCTTCAGTTTCACCTGATCATTGGATCACCTCTGAACCCTTATTGGCCAAACAGGTTGAAGTACTGAAAGGCCCGGCAACTTTGCTATATGGTGGTGGCGCTGTTGGTGGCTTGGTCAATGTGATTGATGATGTCATTCCAACTCAACCTGTTGAAGGTTTAACCGGTGCTTTTGAGGGTCGTCTTTCGGATAGCGCGTTGGATGAGCGTGCTGGTGTATTGGCATTTAATTATGGATTTGAAGATCGCGCAGCCCTTCATTTCAGTTATTTCGACAGTCAGACTGATGATTATGAAATACCTGGTTATGCTGAATCAAGAATTTTGCATGAAGCTGAAGAACATGACGATCATGATGATGACGATGAAGAACACGAAGATGAGGAAGAAGCCTTTGGTGTTTTGGAAAACTCATCAGTAGACTCAAAAGGTGTGAATGTAGGTTTTTCAATATTCAATGAAAATGGCTTTTGGGGTGTTTCTTATTCTGATTTTGATCGTAATTACGGTATTCCTGGCCATGAACATGGGCATCACGAGGAAGAACATGACCATGATGATGAAGAGGAGGATGAAGATGAAGAGCACCATGAGGAAGAAGAAATCGTTAGAATTGACTTGGATAAAAGTGTTTTCAATGTCCGTGGCTTACATCGATTCTCTGAAAGTGACTTCATCAATCAATTGAAAACCCACTATTCAAACACTGATTACCAACACATTGAACTGGAAGGTGATGAAGTGGGCACTGTTTTTGATAACCAGGCAGATGAACTGAGACTGGAACTGAGCCACAGACACTTGGCTGGTTTTGAAGGTGTTTGGGGCTTCCAGTGGTCTAATCGTGAATTTTCTGCTTTGGGTGAAGAAGCTTATATCCTGCCTTCAGAAACGCAGGTTTGGAGTTTGTTCATGATTGAAGAACGAGATTTTGGTAATTGGCATGGTGAATTTGGTATTCGTTTCGATGACCAATCGGTAAGCACAGCTTTATTCAATGACATTGATGACAATGCGTTCAGTATTTCTTTGGGTGCAACCTTTGACTTGAATGAGCGTTGGACGTTACCGGTCAATTTGTCTTCAGCTCAACGTTTACCAACTGCAGAAGAGTATTTTTCAAACCAGTCTGGAGCTGATGAACTGATTCCACATTTGGCAACTGGAACCATAGAAATTGGTAATCCTGATTTGACTCATGAAACTGCCAACAATCTGGATATTGGTATTCGTTACAGAAATGAAGGCTTCAGTTTCAATGCTTCTTTTTTCTATAACCAAATAGATGATTACATTTTCTTGCGTGATACTGGCCTGGAAGAAGAGGAAGTGCCAGTTTTTGTTTACACACAACAAAACAGTACATTCACTGGTTTCGAGGCGGACTTTGGGTATGCGTTTTATGATTCATTCAACAATCAATGGGCGTTCAGATTGTTCGCGGACATGACTGACGCCGAACTGAACACTGGTGAGAATGTTCCTCGCATTCCAGCTGAAAGAATGGGAGCCAATCTTGATTGGAACCAAGGTTCTTGGGCAGCTTCTTTGGACTACACTCATGTATCTAAACAAACCACCCTGGCTTCATTTGAGTTACCTACAGAAGGCTACAATTTACTGGATTTGAGTGTGAATTGGGTTCACTACACTGGACAGTTAGAAACCATGATTTTTGTCAAAGGTTCTAATTTGCTGGATGAAGAAATTCGCGATCATGCTTCTTTCATCAAAGACATCGCGCCCAGACCCGGCCGCAGTATCAGCGCCGGTTTCCGACTGACTTTTTAATTTGTCGTCAATAAGTTAAAATGCGCCCCTGAATTTTCAAGGGCGCATTTTTTATGTCTGAATACCAAAACCGCAGAACTTTTGCCATCATCTCGCATCCCGATGCGGGTAAAACCACCATTACAGAAAAAATTCTGTTGTTTGGTGGTGCCATTCAGGTAGCTGGATCGGTGAAATCTCGTAAAGCTGATCGGCATGCCACTTCAGACTGGATGGCCATGGAACAGGAACGGGGTATATCCATCACCTCTTCTATTATGCAGTTCCCATACAAAGGTCGCATCATGAATTTATTGGATACACCAGGCCATGCCGACTTTTCAGAAGACACCTACCGTACTTTAACTGCAGTGGATTCTGCTTTGATGGTGATTGATTGTGCCAAAGGGGTTGAGGAGCGAACCATCAAATTGATGGAAGTTTGTCGTTTGCGCACCACCCCTATTTACACCTTCATAAACAAACTAGACCGAGAAGGTAAAGACCCCATTGAACTGCTGGATGAAGTTGAAGAAGTCTTGAACATCAAATGTGCGCCCATCACCTGGCCGATTGGTATGGGTAAAAGACTGAAAGGTGTTTATCATTTTCTCAATGACGAAGTGATGTTGTACGAGGCGGGCAAAAATTACGAAACCCAGGAAGCAGTCATCATCAAGGGCTTGGATTCAGCAGAACTGGATGAGAAACTTGGCGTTGCTGCTGAAGAATTGCGTGAAGAAATTGAACTGGTTCAAGGCGCCTCTCATGAGTTCGATTTGGATGAGTACCTACAAGGAAAACTATCACCCGTATTCTTTGGTTCAGCCATCAACAATTTTGGCGTACAACCCTTGCTCGATTCATTTGTTGAAAATGCCCCTGCACCACAACCCCGTGCCACCACGGAACGCATGGTTGAACCTGGCGAGGACAAATGCTCCGGATTTGTTTTTAAGATACAAGCCAATATGGACCCTAACCACCGTGACCGTGTAGCATTTATGCGGATTTGTTCAGGTGTTTTCACCCAGGGTATGAAGCTCAAAAACTCCAGAACGGACAAAGACATCAAAATTCCCAATGCGCTGACTTTTATGGCCGAAGAACGGGGGCATGTTGAAAAAGCCTACCCAGGTGACATCATTGGTATTCACAATCACGGCACCATCAGTATCGGCGATTCTTTCAGTGAAGGTGAAAACATGCAGTTTACCGGCATCCCAAGTTTCGCCCCTGAACTGTTCAGACGTGCTCGATTAAAAGATCCTTTGAAATTAAAAGCCCTGCAAAAAGGCTTGGCACAGTTGTCTGAAGAAGGTGCAACCCAGTTTTTCCGACCATTAATTAGCAATGATTTGATATTGGGCGCAGTCGGTGTGTTGCAATTTGAAGTGGTTGCCTATCGCCTCAAACGCGAATACAACGTTGAAGCCATATTTGAAAACGTAGATACCAGAACAGCTTATTGGGTGGATGCAGATGATGCCAAAAAAATGCAGCAATTCCGCAATAAGAACGAGGCCAATTTGGCTGAAGATGCGCATGGCCATTTGGTTTACCTCGCACCTTCAATGGTTAATTTACAATTGGCACAAGACCGTCATCCAGACATCAGATTCCATAACACAACGGAAACATTGAAGTCCTGAATTAAATAAAGAAACTAAATGTTAGCAAGATTCTCAATGATTATCGCCATGGTTTTTTTTCAGCACATAATGAGTTATTAGTAAGGTTAATAATCCAAGTAACAATAAAAAGTAAAATTGATTGATGGGAACTGCCTGAACACCATTTCCACCTAATAACGTCCATTGATTTCTATTTAAACTTGGCGATGCATTGAATATACCAGAATTTGTCATTCCATTGCTGCTGTCGCAAATACCAAGATATAATCCACTACAAGGCTCACTGGAAACATGTTGTACTTCATCAAAGCCTTCTGTGTTTAAACTAAAAAAGAAATGAATCACGTCAAACAATTCTCCCACTTCATCCGCGACTGGCGTTCTTGCAACCCTTAAATCCCATGCAAATGGCAAGCCATCATTATCTGCACTCATATAAAACTGGATAAACTCAGAGTTGTTTTGTGTTAAGGTTTGAACACCATCATTGAAACTGAAAGACTCAATCAAAGTTAAAATCTGTGATGAGGACATATCTGGTGTTAATACTTGACTGGTGACCATGTTTCCAGTAAGACGCATTTGTGTGGTGTAATTATCACCGTAAACAGTTTGGTATTGACTGCCTTGAAAAACATAAGTTGCAGCTATGACATTCGCAGAAAAAAATAACGTCAAGAATGAAATAAATAGAATTCTCATTTGAAATTCCCTTTAATTGAAGATCATATTATTATACAGAAAAAAGCTTTTGTGCAATTTAATAAAACCATTTTTTGAATATTTGACAGCTGACTTCTTGTATAAGCTTGAGTCAAGCATGTTTTCATGCAAACATCGGCTCATCAACCTTTATCGGTTTTTTTTCTTAAACCACTTGACAATATAAGTGTTTGATAAGAAAATTCGCGCTCTCGAGAAAGAGTTGCTTAGCAACTCTTCCGCCTTGACGGTTGGTGAGCGTAAGCGAATCAGAAGCGAGGCGCGTGAGATTTAATATCATGTCTGCAGTAGCCGCTTTCAAATTTGTCGGGAACAAATTTGAATGAAAGCTCAAAGACATTCCTTATTAGTGGCTATATAGCTCAGTTGGTTAGAGCACAGCATTCATAATGCTGGGGTCGGTGGTTCAAGTCCACCTATAGCCACCAACTTCCTTTTGTAAATCAAATACTTGTGTCCTGATATATATTCCTTAAATTTTCTTTCGGAAAGTTTTTGCGTGCCGTTCGTAAACTTATTTTGTTTTGACTACATTGTAGAGCTGCTAAGCAGCTCGACCGGCGCACTCGGTTAGGCAGATCATGAAATCATGGCGATTTGCCGCAGGCAAGAAGCCTTGATGTAATGATCGTTAAGCCGTGAGCGAAGAGCAGGCAATGAAGGTATGGCGATTTTATCGAAGATAAAGAAGCCTTGCCTGAATGCCGTAGGTCGTGGTCTCTACCGCTCCTGCTCTCGCGACAGACCTACATCCATGCAGGCCAATCAGAGAGTGTAAGCCCGAAGTTATAAGCCATACTCGCTGAGGTCGCTTTCAAATCTGTCGGGAACAGATTTGAATGAAGCCCCAAGAGTATTCCCTTTTGAATATTTTGGGTTTTGAATCTATAATGATTTGATGCGAAGAATATTCTTTATTTTATTGTTATTAACAACTTCTGTATTGGCACAAAACAACAGCGTCAATCAATGGGTTAAATTGGGCGAAGCTGAAATTGTTTGGGGCTATAAAACACCCTATCGCATCAATCTGATGGCACCCAAAGGCATCCATGATGTAGATGACATTAAAAATGGTGTTCAGCTTATACAGTTTGATATTGAGTGGTTGGCTCCTGTCATGTCCGATGAACAAGTAGATCAACATTTCAAAGAATTGATTGAAGCACAATTGGACGGCCCTGAATCCATTAAATTCAACCAAACCATCATCAACAGGTTATTAAAAAAACTTCCCGAAGCCAATCGCTATGATCGATGGCTATTCAATTATTCCCCTGATGCCGGAACTGAAATCATTATTGATGGAGAGAAAGTGCATCGTTTGATTGGCTCTGAAATAAACCGGGCAATTCATCATGCCTGGTTATTGAAAGATCCGGTCACCACTTCAAAACTTTTAACTCGACTTCTTAAATTAGGAAAATAATGAAAATAAAAACCAAGCTCACTGCGCTGGCTGCGCTGACTTTGTGCCAATTAGGCCAAGCAGCCAATGTACCCACAGCTGTGGTCAATGGCACCATTGATGAACGCAATTCAGTCATTGCATTGCAACATGCCACAGTTCATATCAACCCAACAGAAACACTGGATAACGCCACTGTTTTGATTCAAAACGACCGCGTTGTTGGTATCAATGCCAGTAACAATGCACCAGATAATGCAATCAAAAAAGACTACACTGGCATGCACATTTACCCAGGTTTTATCCACCTGGATGCATCAGTTGGATTACCCGAACCGGCCAAAAAACCACCTTTTCAGTGGGGTAAAGCCGAAACATTAAACAGTACCAATGAAGGCGCATACAACAGCAATGAAGCCATCAAAGCCTCATTTGATGCTGCCAGCGTTTTCAAAACCGATGCCAAAACCAATGCTGAGTTCCGTGCTGCCGGTTTCACCACCGCACTCAGCCACAACAAAGACGGTATCATGCGTGGCACTTCCGTGTTGACTCATCTGGCTGACCAACCGGCTGAACTCAACATCTTAGCCAGCAAAGCTGCACAGCATTTTTCCTTTGATAAAGGTTCCTCTAAACAGGATTATCCCATATCATTGATGGGCTCCGTGGCGCTGATCAGACAAACTTATATGGATGCTGAGTGGTACAAAAAACAAAGTGAAATGACCGATCTGGATTTGACCGCTTTCAATCAAAACAAAAACCTGCCCAAAATATTTGACAGCAAAAACTGGCAACAAACTTTATTGGTCAAGAAAATCGCCGATGAGTTTGATGACCGTTTTGTGGTGCGGACTCATGCTGATTCTTATAAAAACCTCAAAGCCATCAAGGACAGCCAACAAACCTTGATCGTACCTCTGAAAAAACCAGATGCACCAGCCATTAACGATGAACTTGATGCCTGGAACATCGAATACGCAGATTTGAAGGAATGGGAAGTGGCTCCTTTTAATCCGGCTTTGTTAGAGAAAAATGGCGTCCGTTTTGCTGTGGTTCCAAACGATGGACCCAAAGCCCTCTCATCATTTCTGAGAGACTTGAGAACAGCTCATGAAAAGGGTTTGTCCGAACAAACAACTTTAGCCTCTTTGACAACGATACCCGCAAAAATTTTGGGCACATCAGAGTTGGGACAACTACAAAAAAACAGCTATGCCAATATGGTCGTTACCGATGGTCCTTTGTTGGACAAAGACACTCAAATTGCTGAAACCTGGGTTGCAGGCCAACCTTACACAGTTAAAGGCCTCCCCAAATTATTGCCCGGCACTTATCAATTAACTGATGGTGATAACAACTTCAGTTTCAAATTGAAAAACGAAGGCGGCAAATTCAAATTATCAGCCATCGATGAGGAAGACAAACATAAATACAGCCTCAAAGCCTCAGGCAACTTCATGAATTTGACCATCAAAGACGACAATGATGAAAACAAATACTTTGGTGTGCTCAAAGACCGCATGCTGGTTGCTATTGACGACAGTGAATGGCAGTTGAGTAAAACTGAAGACAGCAAGACTGATGAAGAAAACAAGGAAGCGGATGACACCATTGAGTTTCCATCGATTCCACAACCCTTCTCACCTTATGGTCTGGCAGCTGTTAATTCTTCCGATAGTGTGCTGATTAAGAACGCCACCGTTTGGACCAACGAAGAACATGGCGTTTTGACTGAAACTGATGTTCTGGTGGTCAACGGCAAAATCAAAAGCATCGGTCAAAACCTGAAAGCTGGTAAAGAAACCGTAACTATTGATGGCACCGGTAAGCATTTGACCTCTGGTATCATTGATGAACACGCGCATATTGCTTTGTTGTCTGTTAATGATGTCGCGGTCAATTCTTCCATGGTTCGCATGAAAGATGTGGTCAACCCTCACGATGTGAATATTTACCGCAACCTGGCCGGTGGTGTCACTGCCGCTCAATTATTGCACGGTTCTGCCAATCCGATTGGCGGACAATCTGCATTGGTTAAATTGCGCTGGGGCGTGGATAATCCGGAAGACATGCTGATAGATGGCGCTGATGGTTTTATTAAATTTGCTTTGGGTGAAAACGTTAAACGCTCCAGCAGTAAAGAATCCATTCGTTACCCATTGACCCGTATGGGTGTAGAACAGGTATACCGTGATGCTTTTACTCAGGCCAAAGCCTATGAAAAAGCCTGGCATGACTACAACAAATTGAGCGCTAGAGCTAAAAAGAATGCCACACCACCACGCAAAGACCTGGCGATGGAAGCCACCCTTGAAGTCGTTAATCAAGATCGTTTCGTATCCTGTCACTCCTATGTGCAATCCGAAATCAATATGTTGATGCATGTCGCTGATGATTTTGGCTTTAACATCAACACCTTTACCCACATTCTGGAAGGCTATAAATTGGCTGATAAAATGCATGAGCATGGCGTTGGCGGTTCTACCTTTGCAGATTGGTGGGCTTATAAATGGGAAGTCAACTATGCGATTCCATACAATGCCGCTTTGATGAACAATGCCGGTGTGGTCACTGCCATCAATTCAGATTCCGCAGAAATGTCTCGTCGCCTCAATCAGGAAGCCGCTAAATCTGTTAAATATGGTGGCTTGAGTGAAACCGATGCCTGGAAACTGGTAACTTTAAATCCTGCCAAGTTATTGCACCTCGATGATCGTATGGGCAGTATCAAGGCGGGTAAAGACGCTGATCTGGTGTTGTGGTCTGACAACCCTTTGTCAATATATGCACTGGCTGAAAAAACCATGGTCGATGGCGTGATTTATTTTGATCGTGATACCTTGGCAGAAACTGAACAAAAAATTGCTGATGAAAGACAGCGTTTGATTGATTTAACTAAAAACAGCACAGGTAAGAAATCACCCTTCAAATCCAAACCACCCAAAACATTTGAATGTGAAAGCATCACCGGATATCACGAGATTGACCAATTATTCTTCACAGGAGCACATCAATGAAAAAATTAACCACTTTAGCTTTATTGCTGTGTTCATTGGCTGTTGTGGCCTTAACGCCGGCACCCAATGGCAAAACTGCCGAAAAAGTATTTATCAATGCCAACATTCATGTAGGCAATGGCGAAGTGCTTGAGAATGCGCAATTCGCCATTGCTGATGGCAAAATTGTCCGCGCTGGCTTTTACAAAGCACCCTACACCGGGAATGAAATAGACCTCAAGGGTGCACACATCTATCCCGGCTTTATTTTGCCCAACACCAATCTGGGTTTGACAGAGGTTGATGCAGTGAAAGCCACATTGGACACCACTGAAACCGGACAAATGAATCCAAATGTTCGTAGTTTGACTTCTTACAACACCGACTCAGAACGCATTCCAACCATGCGCTTCAATGGCATTCTGCTGGCTCAAACCACACCATCTGGCGGTTTGATCAGCGGCACGTCATCGGTGGTTCAGCTTGATGCCTGGAACTGGGAAGATGCCGTGGTTAAAGCCGATGACGCCATGCATGTTAACTGGCCTGCCGAGTGGGCCAAAGGCTTTGATTGGGCAACCTTCACCATGCAACTGAAACAGGACAAAAAATATCAGGAAAAAGTGAATCAGATTAAATCTTTGTTTGCAGATGCCAAATCATCAAACACAGACAGTAATTTGAAACTACAGGCGGCCAAAGCCGTGCTACAAGGAGATACCAAGGTTTTCATCCACACCAATAACCCCAAAGCCATCATTGAAAGCATCAACTACTTCAAGTCTTTGGGATTGA
>JAUHXW010000036.1 GCA_030426705.1 Gammaproteobacteria bacterium | reverse complement strand
TTCAGGTGGATTATTTATCCTTGGGCCCATGCTCTGTCCACAAGTGGCAGCACCAACCAGTCTCGTAGCACAAGCCAATGGTGATAACAGCATCAGTTTAAGCTGGAATGATACTTTGGCAGCTGGTGAAAGTTATAAGATTTATCGGTCTGAAGGTGGTTGTAATGCGGATAACTTTGTGCAAATTGCTGATCAGATCACCTCTGAATCGTATTTTGATGACGCCGCATCCGGTTTGGTGAAAAATGGTTATAAAGTGGTTAAAGTCAATGCTGAAGGCACTTGTGAATCAGAAAGAAGTGTTTGTAGTGAAGCGCAAACCACGGGCATGTGTACCGCAGAGCCGAGTTTTACCGGATTAGGTGAAGTAATTAACAACAATGGTTCAGCCTGTAGCTTGAGTTTACAGTGGAATGCAGGCAGTTCTTATTGTGGGTCTGAATTAACATACAATGTTTATAAATCCACGGATCCGGCGTTTGTTCCTGGTATGGACAATCTGGTTAAAGTTGATGTGAATTCAACACAATGGATTGATTACGATGTGATACATGATCAGAACTATTACTACCTGGTACAGGCCAAAGACGTTGGCAATGGTCAATTTGAGCACAATCAATTGAAGCTGTTCAATAAAGCGTCAGGTCCATTGAGCAACGGCACCTGGTCTGTGGGAGCAGAAACCGGGGATACCGGTCTGGGGCAGAACATTGCCCGGCATCTTGGTTGGGAATTAGATACACAACAGGTGTATTCAGGTGAAAGAAGTTATTGGTCTCAAGACGGTCATAACATCTGTAATCGTTTGGTTTCTGAACCCTTGGAATTAACCCTGGGCGAGAATTCTCAATTGAGTTTCCAGACACTTTATGACATTGAGGAACGTTGGGATGGTGGGGTGGTAGAAATCAGCACGGATGGTGAAAACTTCAATCAACCGGCGTTGTCGCCAGCTTATCCAGATACGTTCAGAAGTTCGTCTGATGCCTGTGACTACCCAACTGGCACCCCGGCATTCTCAGGGAATTCAGCTGGCTGGCAGCAACACACCATGGATTTATCGGCTTATCAAGGCGATCAGGTGATTTTGCGCTTCAGCTATTCAAGTGATGGTGCGGTGTCTGGTGATGGTTGGTTTATTGATGAAGTGTCGGTAACCAATGTGCAGACAGCGGGCATGTGTGAAACCATATCTGATTTGATCTTTATGGATGATTTTGAATAATGAATATAAAACTTAAAATCAATAAGCCACTGAGAATCAATAATTCAATTATTTATAAAAGAATGTGTTTTTTATGAGAAAGCATCATTATTTTCTCGTTGTTTTATTTTTAATAGTCTCAAACAGTCAGGTTTTTGCTTGTAGTTGTAAAAGGTTTACAGTTGAACAACAGGTTGATAATGCCCAGTGGGTTTTTACAGCCAAAATTAATAAGTTAGAATTATTAAAAGAGAAGGATTCTTTGGGTGGTGGACTGATTGAGATAGGTTTTGAACAGGTTGATTCAATCAAAGGTAATGTGCAAAAAATAGTTCAGTTGACTACTGGTACTAGCACTTGTGGTGTTGATTATGAAATTTCCAGATCATATTTAATCATGGCTGACGAATACGGATCTACCAATATCTGTACAGGAACCATGCAAATTGTTTCGAATAAGAATCATCCTCTTTTTGAAGAATTTCAAGTGTTTATTGGTGAGTTAAAAGCCTTTGTAGCAGGCGAATTACCGGCCATATCAGCTTTCTTCAACCCAATCACAAAAAGAACTGTGAACGGACCCCAAAAACCTTTGAAATCAGGTTGTAAACAATCAGGCCAACGCAATGAATGAAAGTAAACAGGCTGTGTTCGCTCATGCCTTTTTGGTCTTTCTTGGCTTATTAGGTTTGATTGCGACTGGCATGTTTGTGCTGGATCAAATGCTGCACATGGCTTTGTTTGTGGCGGTGATTTGGGTGGCTTTTAATGCCTGGTTACTGGGCTATCGTTATGAAACCATCCGTAATATGATGAACAGTGCCATCAATCGGGCGTTGCCAGCTTTTTATATCTTCTTGCTGATTGGATTGGTGATTGCTGCATTGATGAAAAGTGGCACAGTGGCTTCACTGGTGTACTACGGTCTTGACTGGTTATCGCCGCAATGGTTCTTGCCGATTGGCTTTATCTTGTGTGCCTTGATGTCTGTCATTACAGGCACTTCCTGGGGAACTGTGGGTACTTTGGGTGTGGTGTTTATGGGTATTGGAACTGCACTTGATTTGCCATTGCCCTGGATAGCCGGCATGGTGATTTCTGGTGCTACTTTTGGCGATAAAATGTCACCGATATCCGACACCACCAACCTCGCGGCCATGAGCAGCGAAACTGATTTGTATGCGCACATCAGATCGATGATGATGACCACCATCCCAACTTTTATGCTGGTGGTGATGATTTTTGCCTTTGTTGGGTTTGGTTTTGAAACATCAGAGCAATCTGTTAATCAAGTTGAAAAAATCCAAAATGCCCTGGCAGGTGAATTCAACCTCAATCCTATGATTACCATTTGGCCTGTAATAGTTATGGGGGTTTTGAGCTATAAAAAAATGGCGCCAGAAATCAGCATGACAGCTTGTGTGGTGATTGCAGCCATCATCGCTTTGATATTTCAGGGTGAAAACATCACCGCTTTGACCCATGCTCTGTTTTCTAACAGCAATGCCAATACCGGTATTGAAAATATTGACAAGTTATTGGGCAGAGGAGGGCTTTACAGCATGGCTTGGACTTTGTTGCTGGCCATCATCGCGATTGCCCTGGGAGGTATTTTACAAGGAGCTGGTTTTGTCAAAGCCTTGCTCAGTGGCGTAATCAAACGCATCAAAACAGTTGGCGGATTGATTGCAACCACCATTGGAACTGGATTTGTTACCGTTGCAGCACTCAGTGAAGCCTACATCACTATTATTCTTAACAGTGAGTTGTTTAAAAAAGTATATAAAGACAAAGGCATTGATTCTTCGGTGTTATCCAGATCAGTAGAGGAGGGCATCACTTTGTTAGTGGCTATTATTCCCTGGAGTGTGGCTGGTGCATTTTATTCCGCCACATTAGATATATCGGTGCTTGAATACGCACCTTTTGCCTTGTTGAATTTGCTCAATCCGATAGTGGCCATTGTTTTTGCCTATTTGGGCATTGCCATTATCAAGGACAATGAGGTTTCGTCAAGTTAAGCCTCTTGGAATTCTGCTGTCACCAATCATTTCGCTGGCTTCCATAGTGACCATCAAGGCATGTTTATCGATGCTTAGTACCAATTCTTTGAGTTTGTTGATTCGCCGAGCGTCTATCACCACAAATAAAATTTGTTTGGTGTGTTCACCGGTTAGGTTTTCTCCGGTCAGGATGGTACCATCGCGGTTCATATCAGCGCGAATGGCTTGAGCGATTTTATTGATTTTGGTGGAGACAATGTTGATGGTTTTTTCCGAACTGCGGCCACTGAGGATGCGATCAATCACTTGAGCGGTGACATAGATGCTGATCATACTCCACAGAATTTTTTCCATGTCTTGGAATATCAGTCCAATCGATAAAATAATCAGGCTGTCCATAAACAACAGCACCTGAGCAGGTTTGAAATGCGAGTAATTGGCGATGATTTTGGCGACAATGGTGGTGCCACCGGCTGACGCATTGCCTTTGAGCACCAAACCCACACCAATACCAGCAAAAATACCGCCATACAAAGTGGATAGCAACATGCTTTTGATTTCAGGAATCGCAACATACATGCCAAACAAATCAACCGCCAAGGCAGTCAGAATCATTGAATAAACACTTCTGATAGCAAAACCTGAGTCAATAAATTTGATACCAATAAGAATCAATGGAATGTTTATAAGCAACATGGCAACGCCGACCGTAACCGGAAACAGTAGATGTAACAAGATACCCATACCAGGCGTACCGCCAGTAACGATTTGAGCTGGCAACAGAAAGAATGCGATACCAACAGCCAACAACAAAGAACCGGCTGTGATGAATAAAAATCGCATCATTCTTTGGGTTTGTCCCACAATCGCATCAAACCCTGTTGTGCGGTCGAAGCAACGAGATTACCTTTGATGTCAAACACATGGCCCGTGGCAAAACCTCTGGCTTCAGATGCACTGGGACTGTCGCAATCATAAAGCAACCAATCATCGATTTGAAAGGGACGGTGAAACCACATGGCATGATCGAGACTGGCAAATTGTAACCTTGGGTCAAGGTAGGAAATGCCATGCGGTAAAGTGGCGGTTGAAACCAAATGAAAATCTGATACAAAACACAACAAGGTGCGGTGCATCGACTGATCAGCTGCCAGTGGGTAGCGTGCCTTGAACCAGATGCGTTTGATGGGTTTTTTGGGCTCACTGTCAAATGGATCGACATCATCCACAAAACGAAATTCAAACGGTCCTTGTGTGGTCAGGGTGCGGCGCATGCGTCGTGACAGGTGTTTGATTTTGTCGCCAGGAATCAGGGTTTTTTCTGTCAATTCATCAGGATGTGGAACATCCGGTATGGGTTTTTGATGTTCCATTCCACTTTCAAACTTTTGAAATGAACAAGCCAAAATCAGGATGGGCTTGCCGTTTTGTATGGCTGAAACCCTGCGGTTGCTGAAAGTTCTGCCATCTCTGGCTCGCTCAACCTGATAAACCACCGGTTTGTTACAATCACCTTCGCGCAAGAAATAGGCATGTAAAGAATGAACCTGATGTTCTTCTGTCGTTAAATAAGCGGCTTTGAGCGCTTGCGACAAGGCCTGACCGCCAAAAATACGACCGGTGCCAATGTCGAGAGATTGCCCTCTGAATAAATTCTCTTCAAGGTGTTCGAGGTCAAAATAACCAAGCAATTTTTCTAAATCATTCATAATTTTTTGCGTTGCTGCCAATGTTAATCAAAGGAATATTCTTCATCACCTGTTCCCATGGGAAAAAAGGGCCTGGGTCAATCTTTCTGCGAACTTGTAAGTTGGGGTTGTCAGTAGCTACCATCAAGCCTTGATCCAAATCTTCATGGCCAGCTATGTGTTTCAGTGTTGGAATCTGTTGATGTAAATGGTTGATCAATTGAATCAAACTTGAAATCAAAACATCTGCATAAGATTCAGTAGGTACTTGGTGAGCACTGTGATGCCAGTTGGGATAACGACCATAATTAACCAGTTCAATACCAATCGATTGCTGATTATGCCCTTTTACATGATGAGCCACTTTCTCAGGCTTAACCCATTGATAAACGCTACCATCACGATCAATGTAAAAATGCCCTGAGTTACCTGTGCCACTTGAGTAATGAATTTGCTCTCCGTATTCACGAGCCATAACTAAATCAGGTAATTCAGTACAATGAATCACAAGCAATTCAATGTCACTTAAATTGCGGTCTTCAAGTTTTGCTTCGTAATTCAATGGTTTGACAGTAATTTGCACGGTGATTTAATAAGAACAGAAACGGCAATTTTAGCAAATTTGCGTTTGTATTTGTGAATTGCCTGAGTTGCCAATCGAAGGTAACTTAGATTTTATTCTTTGGGAGTTTTTCGGTTGATTCATAGCAAAATAATAATTGAGATGCGTGTCCTCAGATTTCTACTCAGATTTTCTAGATTTTTTGATTTACACTGCCATCAGAATTATACTTAGTCCAAACACCATCAAAAAAATCGTCGGGAACGACTTTTCACTCAAGCCCCGAGGTGGTTAGTCTCAAGGATGAGACGAATAAAACCATTATAGTCCTTTTAAATCATCTCATTTCGTTATCACATTGATGATTGCCATAAAAAGTACACACAGTAAAATAAGTAACATAGGACTCATGCCCTCTTTTATTGGCGCTGAATTTGTACTGGCAGCATGATGACTTTGAAGTCTGGCCTCCTGGGTGGCTTTACCTTGGTCTGGTACATGTTGGCAATGATGATTAGCCACTTGATATACTTTGTTTCCATAAACCACACCAAATTCTTGAGGGTCAAACAAAATCCCATCCGTGGCGTCGGCCAATGTGGCTGCAGCAAAACATTGGACAATCAGCGCATGATCTTCTCTACCGGCAGAGCTCGAAAGCTGGATTTCTGATTTCATCTGGACGAGCTTTTGTTTCAGTTGTTCATCGTTGGTTGACTCAACCATATCTGCCAAGCTTTCATTATCAATATCTGAGGGCTCAAAATAAAACTCAAAAGTTTCAAATTCACTGGGCGTTTTCACCAATGGTGGATTTAGTTTACATTCAACCAAAGTTTCACCTTCACAATCAGTGCTGATACTGAACCCGTCTGGAAATTTGCACTCAACTCCCGTTTCATTTAACTTCTCTAACCACTTCAATTGAGTGGATGCATCCGTTTTTTCCAGCAAGACAAATAAATCAAAACTCATATTAATTCCAATGTTTGATAAAACTCATAAATTCAGGCATTAAGTCCGAAGAAAATCGAGAAAATCGAGAGAGAAAATCGAGGACATGCACTCCAATCAATAATTTCCCACAAGTCTATCAGAAAACTGGTAAATCTGTGACAGACATTGAGTAGAACATTGAGTAGAACAGTTAATGGACTAACTGGTATTCATATATATTTGTTCCGACAAAACCTAACATCCCAGTATCCCATGTTCAAGAGCCATATTTTGAGGTAGAATATTGGTAATAAAAACACGTTATTTGGTTTGCATTACACGGGCAAAACCAGTAGAATTCGCCGGCTATGGCTAAATCACTACCAGATTCAATCGATTTGAATGCAGCTGTAAGAAAAGAATGGCAGCTGAATGGTGAAGTTTTATTGTCAGATTTGGATCGCATGCCATTGGAGTTAATTGCTTCAACGGATGCAGTCATCAAGTATGACATTGGCTTCAAACATTCAAAAACCGTGCTTGGCGAAGCTGTTATTAAAATTGAATCTGAATTGGAATTGATTTGTCAAAGAAGTTTGGATACCTTCAAGTTTCCACTGAAATCTGATAGCACCATAGGTTTTATCAGTGAGTTAGAAGATGAAGCCAAGTTAGTGGCAAACGTTTCACCTTCTTGGGTCGAGGACATGTTGGTAGATCCAAAAGCGTTATTGGAAGACGAAATATTGTTGATGATTCCAGACATTCCGCTCAAACCGGGCGCTGAACTGGACAGTCAATATTTGACAGATCAAGATGAAGAACCAGTGGCTGAGGAAACGCAGAATCCTTTTGCCGCGTTGAAAGATTTAAAAAAAGATTTAAAGTAATTGGAGCAGTAAAATGGCAGTACAAAAAAGCCGTGTCACACCTTCTAAAAGAGGCATGAGACGTGGACATGACAAATTAAAAGCAAGAACTTTATCCATTGAGCCGGAAACTGGTGAGACTCATTTGCGTCACCACGTCAGTCCTGAAGGCTTTTATCGTGGTAAAGAAGTGATTCAATTTGAAGAGCCAGAGACTGATACTGAAGAGTAATCTGACTCGCTGAATCTAAAAAATGATGGGCAAACTCAAGTCAATTGAATTTGCCCATTTTTGTTTTCAAGTTTTTTAGGCATGACACAACGAAATCATGTGATTGCAATTGACCTGATGGGGGGTGATGACAACCCATTGACCCGATTGCGAGCCATCCAGAAACTTATCCAGACCAAACCCCATCTTCAAATCCAGCTTTTTGTTGGTAAATCCTTTCACCAAGAACAAAAAACCATATTTCAAAATTTGCCAGACAACATCTCGGTACATTTGAGCGATGATGTCATTCTCATGGATGAATCGCCCTTGTTGGCTTTGCGGCAAAAACGCAACAGCAGTTTATCATTGGCAATACAAGCGGTTGCTGAGCGTAAGGCAGATGCTGTTTTAACCGCCGGCAACAGTGGTGCTCTGGTGGCTTTTGCCAAATATTGGTTGAAAATGGATGAGGTGATAGAAAGGCCTGCTTTGGCGACAGTTTTGCCAGGGACTCCCAAGCCCACTTTGTTATTGGATATTGGCGCCACCTTGGAGTATCGCGCAGAAGATTTGTTTGCTTTGGCAGAATTAGGTGCCAAAATTGCCCCTGATTTATTGGCTTGTGGAACAAATCCTGAAGTGGCTTTGTTGAATGTAGGTACTGAACACATCAAGGGGCATGACACCGTTCAACAAGCCGATCGTTTGTTACAAACTTCTGATTTGAATTACCTGGGGTTTTGCGAGGGCAGCCATTTATTTTCTGGCTATGCGGATGTGGTGTGTTGTGATGGTTTCGTGGGTAACATCACTTTAAAGGCCTGTGAAGGTTTAATGAAAAACCTGCAAAACAAACAACAATTGAAATGGTGGCAAAAATGGTTTTGCCAATTTATAGATGTAAATTTGAATCCAGCCCAATATAATGGGGCTTTGCTTCTGGGACTGGACGGTTTGGTGGTCAAAGCGCATGGTAACAGCGATGAAGAAGGATTTTATCATGCCCTGTTGCGAACAGCTGAATACGTCAATAAACGAACCATTAGGGGACAACAACAATAATGAGAATTTATTCAAAAATTTTGGGTACTGGCAGTCAGTTACCTGAAAGAATCATGACCAATGCCGATTTGGAAAAAATCGTTGATACTGATGATCAGTGGATTCGAGATCGAACCGGTATTGAGCAAAGACATGTGGCTGGTGATGGTGAAACGACATCTACCTTAGGTTTGGCAGCGGCCAAAAAAGCACTTGAAGCTGCTGATTTAACAGCAGATGATATAGATTTGATTGTGGTGGGTACAACGACGCCAGATTTGGTTTTTCCAAGCACGGCTTGTTTGATTCAAAAAGGTCTGGGGTGTCGAGGTATTGCTGCCATGGATGTCAATGCGGCCTGTAGTGGTTCTATTTATGCCTTGGGTGTGGCTGATAAGTTTATCCAGTCAGGACAACACAAACGTGCATTGGTGATTGGTGCTGAGACGTTAACTCGTATGGTTGATTGGAATGATCGCACCACCTGTGTATTATTTGGTGATGGCGCCAGTGCCATTGTGCTGGAAGCCAGTGAAGAGCCCGGTGTTTTATCAACGCATTTGCATGCTGATGGTGGCTATGATCATTTATTGAATGCCACAGTGGGCGTTTCTACAGGATTAAAAAATGAACCGAATGGCGGTTTAAAAATTCGCATGAAAGGCAATGAAGTGTTTAAAACTGCGGTGACCACTTTAGGACGCATTGTCAGAGAAACACTCAAAGCCAATGACATGAAAAAAACCGATATTGATTGGCTGATTCCACATCAAGCCAATTTGAGGATCATCTCGGCAACAGCCAAGAAGCTGAGCATGAGCATGGATCAGGTGATTGTTACTGTGAATAAGCACGGCAACACATCAGCGGCTTCTGTGGGACTGGCTTTGGACGAAGCCATCAGAAGTGGCAAAGTGGCACGTGGGGACGTGTTGTTATTAGAGGCCTTTGGTGGTGGATTCACCTGGGGTTCTGCGCTCATTAAATATTAACAACAAAAACGATATATTATGAATAAAATTGCTTTTGTGTTCCCTGGTCAGGGATCGCAATCTGTGGGCATGTTGGATGCTTTAACAGATTATCAGGAAGTGGCTGACAGTTTTTCGGTGGCCAATGATGTTTTGAACATCGATTTATTGAAAATTGTCAATGAAGGTCCAGTCGACGAGTTGAATCAAACCCAGTGGACACAACCTGCTTTATTGGCAGCTTCTGTGGGCATTTATCATGCAGTTCAAGCCAGAAAGGAAATACCGGTTACGGTGATGGCGGGACATTCCCTGGGTGAGTATTCGGCATTGGTTTGTGCAGGGTCATTGAATTTAGAGACTGCAATACAGCTGGTTCATAAACGTGGTTTGTACATGCAAGCTGCGGTGCCAGCGGGTACAGGTTCCATGGCTGCGGTGCTGGGATTGGAGCCTGAAGTCATCGAAAAAGCAAATCGTGATTGCAGGAGCTGCTGGTGCGGTCGAAAAAGCCGGTGAATTATGCAGTGATGCCGGTGCCAAACGGGTCATGCCGTTGGCGGTCAGTGTACCATCACATTGCGAATTGATGCGACCTGCGGCAGAGCAATTGGCAGCTGATTTAGAAAACATTGAATTCAAAGTGCCTGCCATTGAAGTGCTGCACAATGTTGATGTGGCGTCGCATGCTGACTCTTATAGCATCAAATCGGCGTTGGTGGCACAATTATATGCACCAGTCAGGTGGACACAAACCATGGATGTTTTGCAAAAACTGGGCGTGGACACTGTAGCGGAGTGTGGGCCAGGTAAAGTTTTATCTGGGTTGTTTAAACGATTTGACCGCAGTTTGAACACCGTACCTTTGTTGAATGCCAAAGGCATTTAAGCGATGTTAGGAGCATAGTAATGAATTTGGATGGACAAATTGTATTGGTGACCGGTGCCAGCCGTGGCATTGGTCAAGCGATAGCCAGTACTTTGGCTGCAGCAGGAGCCACCGTGGTTGGAACGGCTACTTCACAAAATGGTGCAGACGCCATCAGTGCATACTTGGCTGATAAAAATGGACAAGGCATGGTGCTGAATGTGGCAGACCAGGACAGCATTGATGCCTTGTTGAAAGCCATGAAAGATACTGTGGGCTTACCAACTGTATTGGTCAATAATGCGGGCATCACCAATGATAAATTGTTGATGCGCATGAACAATGATGATTGGGAGCAGGTGATTAATACCAACTTGTCTTCGATTTATAAAATGAGCAAGGCTTGTATTCGTGGCATGATGAAAGCCAAGACTGGACGAATCATTAATATTGGTTCGGTGATTGGTACCATGGGTAACCCAGGACAAAGTAATTATGCGGCGGCCAAAGCGGGTATGATAGGTTTCAGTAAATCATTGGCACGTGAAGTGGGATCAAGAGGCATCACCGTCAATGTGGTTGCTCCCGGCTATATTCAAACTGACATGACCGATGAGCTTGATGCGGCACAAAAAGACAGCTTGATGGAGCAGGTTGCACTGAAGCGTTTGGGCACCACTCAAGACATTGCCAATGCGGTGTTATTTTTGGCTTCAGACAGCGGTGCATACATCACTGGAGAAACCCTGCATGTCAATGGTGGCATGTATATGGCATGAAGATTGTCAAACAGACGTTTGAAACAAATTGCCTGCAAACCCTTGAATAACGCCAGTTGGTCACAATTTAAGGGTGGAATATTTTATTAACCTTGCATACAATATGCTTTTTTACATAGGTGAACACTAAATGAGTGACGTAGAAAGTAAAGTTAAAGAGATTGTTGTTGAACAATTGGATTTGGATGTTGATGCTGCTGAATTAAGCAACTCAGCTTCTTTTGTGGATGACCTGGGTGCTGACTCATTGGATACAGTTGAGTTGGTTATGGCTTTGGAAGAAGAATTCGAATGCGAAATTCCTGAGGAAGACGCTGAAAAAATCACCACAGTTCAACAAGCCATTGATTACGTGACTGAAAACGCCTAATCACTATTGCTTATTGCATTCATGAAAAGCTGCGATGTTATCGTGGCTTTTCGAGTTTATATGGATTCAATTTGAATCTTTTAAACGGGGACAATTTATGACAAAACGCAGAGTGGTGGTAACTGGCATGGGAATCATTTCGCCAGTGGGCAACACCCTAAAACAAGCTTGGGACAACATCGTCAATGGCGTCAGTGGCATTGCGTCCATTACCCATTTTGACACAACGGATTTTGCGGCAAAAATTGCCGGTGAAATTAAAAATTTCGAAGTCACTGATTATATTTCTTCCAAGGATGCGAAGAAAATGGATCCTTTTATTCACTATGCCATGGCAGCTGGACAGGATGCCTTTGAAGATTCTGGTTTGCAAGTGACAGAAGAAAATGCCGAAAGAATTGGGGTTTATGTCGGTGCCGGTATTGGCGGTATTTTGGGTATTCAAAACACCACAGAAACCTGGCTTGAAAAGGGCCCCAGAAGGATTTCGCCATTCTTCATTCCCAGCACCATCATTAATATGGCCTCAGGTCACTTGAGCATCAAATATGGTTTAAAAGGACCTAATTTGGCCATGGTTTCTGCCTGTAGTTCTGCCACACACAGCATTGGTATGGCATACCGATCGATTGTGTATGGTGATGCTGATGTGATGATTTGTGGTGGCGCCGAATACGCCTCTACACCAATAGCCATTGGCGGTTTTTCACAGTCAAAAGCTTTATCAACGCGTAATGATGATCCAGAAGCAGCCTCACGTCCATGGGATTTGGAACGTGATGGCTTTGTGCTGGGTGACGGCGCTGGTGTTATGGTGATTGAGGAATATGAGCATGCAGTTAAACGTGGTGCCAAAATTTATGCAGAGTTGTCTGGGTTTGGTATGAGCTCTGATGCGCATCACATGACAGCACCATCACCGGGTGGTGAAGGCGCTGCACGTTGTATGACCAATGCCATCAAAGACTCTGGTTTCAAGCCAGAAGATTTCAACTACGTCAATGCACACGGTACATCAACGCCACAAGGAGACAAAGGTGAAAGTGATGCGGTAAAAGTGGCTTTTGGTGACCATGCGTATAACTTAGCGGTTTCCTCGACCAAGTCTATGACCGGTCATCTACTGGGTGCTGCCGGTGGTATTGAGGCCATTTTCAGTGTGATGGCGGTCAAAGATCAAGTTTTGCCACCAACCATTAACCTAACCAATCCTGATCCTGAGTGTGACTTGGATTATGTGCCGAACACTGCTCGTGACGGCAAGGTCAATGTGGTCATCTCCAATTCCTTTGGCTTTGGTGGCACCAACGGTTCTTTGGTGTTCAATAAAATATAAGAACCCTTTGATTGAACGTAAACTCACGCAAAAACCTGATTTTTTAGCCCTTGCTGCTGAAAAGTCAGGTTTTTTTCCTGGTTTGTTAGAAAGTCAATCGCTCAATAAAAAGATTGGTCGATTTGATGTGCTGTTTGCTGCTCCTGCTGTTGAAATCGTTGCTTTTGATCAGCAACAACTCAATCAATTACTGACGATTGTAGATAACGAACCCAATCAAAATGTTCAGAAGGGGCCATTTCAATATGGCTGGTTGGTTTATTTTTCTTATGAGTCGGCTTATTTTATGGAGCCAAAACTTGCTCATTTGATTAAAGAAACTCAAGAACCTTTGGCGATTGCTATTTATTGTCAAGGCTGTGTAGTCCATGATCATTACAGCAATCAATCACTGATATATGCAGAATCTGATGCAGTGGCTGATAAAATATCTGAAACAGTTGGTCAAGCCTTCGATTTTAAGCACCAAGACATCCGCTTGCAAAATGTCATGGAAGAACCCGGTCATTTGTTTGAACATGCTGTCAGTCAGGCACGCGAGTTGATCAAGTCTGGTGATATATACCAAGCCAATTTGTCACGTCAATACAGGTGTGAATCCGAAAGAAAAATTCAGCCTGCTGATGTTTTTTCCAATTTAAAACGCGCGAATCCGGCGCCATTTGCCTCATTGCTGCAATGCAATCAGTTTGCCATCATCAGTTCCTCACCTGAACGGCTGTTGCACATCGCGAATGGCATGATTGAAACCAGACCGATTGCTGGAACACGTCCCAGAAGTACTGATATCGAAAAAGATCACGACTTAATCAATGAATTGATTAATACGCCCAAAGAAAGAGCGGAGCATATCATGTTGATTGATTTGGAACGTAATGATATAGGCAAGGTGTGTGAAGTTGGCTCAGTTGAAGTCGATGAGTTGATGGTTATTGAGACTTATGAGCATGTTCATCACATTGTGTCGAATGTAAAAGGGCGATTGCAAAAAGGTGTGACTATCATAGATACCATCAAATCACTGTTTCCTGGGGGTACCATCACCGGCTGTCCTAAAATAAGGTGTATGGAAATCATTCATCAGATAGAAGCGCGCGACCGTGGCGCATATACCGGTAGTTTGGGTTATATTAACCACGATGGTCAGGCAGATTTCAATATATTGATCAGAACCATAAGTATGTTCCACCATGAAATAAAATTCAATGCAGGCGCAGGTATTGTTTTTGATTCTGACCCGGTTGCAGAGCTTACTGAAACGCGTCACAAAGCCAAGGGTATGCTCAGGGCTTTGACAGCGCATTGAGTTTAATGACCATGATAGTTGCTGCTTCTTTTGATATACGTGAACCTGAAAATTGGTACAACCGGGCTTTTCAATACGGTGATGGATTGTTTGAAACCATGCGTTTACACGGTGGTGAAATCCCTTTGTGGGAATTACATCAAAAAAGGTTGAATCAAGGTTTGCAGACTTTAGCACTCAGTTTTCAT
>JAUHXW010000365.1 GCA_030426705.1 Gammaproteobacteria bacterium | reverse complement strand
AGCATTGACACTGCTGAATAGCAGACCACCACCGGTTTCCTGATTGATGGCATTACCATTTTTAAATATTAAATTAATCAGTGATAAGTCGTTATCAGATTCTATGATAGGCGCTACCCGCATCACACTTTGGTTGGGTGCAGCAACGATTTCAACCGCTTCGGCATTGAAAGGTGTGGTAATTGCCATTGAACTGCGAACTTGCAAAGTGCTGTTTAATTGAATCGGTCCCGCGACCTGGATAACAATCAAGTCCAAAGTGTCCGGTTGTCCTGCACTGCAGTTATCGAAGCCGGTATTCTGATCTGCAGATTTGATCGCATCGCGAAGATCACAATTACCATCAACAAGTCCTAAATCTTGTGCATTGTCCACCACAATTAACGCGGCATGAGTTGTGTAACAAAATAACAAAAGCAGTAAGTAAAAAAATTTATTCATTTAAAATTCCCGTAGTTTTTTGCCCTATAACAACCGAG
This sequence comes from Gammaproteobacteria bacterium, assembly GCA_030426705.1. Classification (GTDB taxonomy): domain Bacteria; phylum Pseudomonadota; class Gammaproteobacteria; order Xanthomonadales; family Marinicellaceae; genus Marinicella. The sequence continues at coordinate 2,321 of JAUHXW010000365.1, read as the reverse complement.
AAAAGATTTACTGCCAATTAATTTTAATTTTTTTCCTGGTCCTTTTTAGAGAGACCTTTGCTCGATTCGTGAACAAAGATAAAAAGTCTAAAAATGCGACACTCTGCGTTGAAAAACTTGCCAATAACGGCGTATTGGGCTGCCTTTTCCGCCTTGATTGCCACACTTTTAGCTCTTTTTCTCAATTGCTCAGAATCGAGCAAAGATCTCTTAGAATAGTGTGAACATTTTTCATCAATGATGGTCTTAAATGTTTTCAAAGCAGAGATTACACATGAAATTCACCCTGTCATTGTGCCTACTGAGCACCGCATCCATCAGTCTGGCAAACAACAACCAGCAAACACAACCATTTGAACAAGCCATTCAACAAATGACCAACCAAAGTGTTACCGTTCAATCGGTCAAGGACACGCCATTAAAGGACATCAAGGAAGTGGTGATTAAAAATGGCCCAACCAGCCAAATTCTCTACATGAGTGAAAATGGCGAGTATTTGTTAGAAGGTAAATTGCTGAGTCTTAAAACCCGTAAAAATCTAACGGAACAAACCGAAAACAGTCTGCGTCATGATTTATTGGAAGGTTATTTAAAGAGCCACAAAAGCATCGACTTTCTACCTGAAGACATGACCGACCACATCACCGTTTTTACAGACATCGATTGTGGCTTTTGCCGCAAATTACATCAGGAAGTCGAAGCGTACAATGACTTGGGCATCGGTGTGTCTTACCTATTTTTTCCCAGAGCTGGTTTGAATACTGACTCTCACCAAAAAGCCGTCAATGTCTGGTGTGCCACTGATCAACAAAAAGCCATGACCCAGGCCAAAAACGGCGAAATGTTACCACCTTTGATGTGTCCAAATCCCATCGAAAATCAGTACCAATTGGGCATCAGTGCTGGCATACATAAAATTGGCACGCCCACTGTGGTGTTTTCCGACGGCTCAATATTACCTGGCTACTTACCGCCAGCAGCCATGAAGCAAAGGATTGAACAAGTTAAAAATAACTAGGCTTTGGTTTTTTGAAAGTTCTTTTCTAATAGAGTTTATCTATAATATTTGGAGGAACTGTTTTTTAAGTTGAGAATAAATAATTAATGAACCTAAATAAAAATGAAAGAATTAGACAATGATTTTTTTATTGAGTTTTTTAAGTTAACTCTAATTCAGAACAATAAGTGTATTTCCGAATTTTATGAATTTGTAAATTTCATATTTAAAAAAGAGCTTGAAGTACTAGAAAAAAATAAAGACAATTCGAGCAGGTTTAGACATCATAAATATAATATAGAGCATGTATTTCCATTTAAATTAAGTGAATCAACTTTTTTAATGTTATTTGGGTATCTTGAAGAAATGATTATATTATTTTGGCAAAAAATTAACCCACAAAAGATTGAAAGAACAAGAGAAAATGGGATTGGTCAATATAAAAACTATCTAAAGTTTATATTAGGAAATAAGTTCAATAATTCAGATTATCAACACATAATTGAAGCTTCAAAAATTAGAAATTCTTTACTTCACTGTGGTGGCAGAGTCGACTTAATGAAAAACCCTGTGACACTTATTCAAATTGTTAACAAGAGTGACAATTATTTTATAGATCAAAGCAGAATCTTTATTAACTTAAAAGGTTTGCAAAATTTACAAAAAGCAAATGAAAACTTCTTTAAGTTGTTATTCAAATGCTGTAAGAGTCAAGGGTTTATTAGGTAAGCAATTATTCAATTAACATTTATGTAATCACTTCCATATAGGCAAGAGTCTCTCGAAAATTCACCATATACTTCAAACTGAGGAGATTCCCGCCTTCGCGGGAATGACTGAAAGGTTGTGTTTAGGTTTTAACCGTACACTAATTCAAGCCCGAGAATGACAAAAACTCACATCTATTCTTATTGATAATTCACAACAACATCGAAAACAATTCCGGCTGGTTATTCAGGTAATCATTGAAAAAGCCCCCGGATTTCATTCTTTGTAACAAGGGCTCAAAGTCTTCGCTTTGTTTAAGCTCAATACCAATCACTGCAGGACCGTGTTCACGGTTGTGTTTTTTCTGGTATTGGAAATAGGTGATGTCATCTGCTGGGCCCAGGATATCTGCAACAAACTCCTTCAAAGCACCTGCACGTTGCGGGAAGCGCACCAGAAAATAGTGTTTTAATCCGTTATACAAAAGAGCCCTTTCACGGATTTCTTCTATGCGTGTGATGTCATTGTTGCTACCGCTGAGCACACATACCACTCTTTTACCCTTGATGCGGTCCGCATACTGTTCCAGCCCAGCCAATGACAATGCACCTGCCGG
>JAUHXW010000035.1 GCA_030426705.1 Gammaproteobacteria bacterium | reverse complement strand
CAGTATTTGAGGCCTTGATGTAGGCCTGCTGGCTCCAACTGGTGCCTGAGCGGGTAAACACATACACAGCACCGGATACTTCGGCGCCCTCATTGGCCTGATTGCCATTGATGCCCGTGGCATTGCTGTCCTCGCCAAGAGCCCCAACTACCAACGTATCACCATCTATGGCAACTACCCTACCAAACGAATCAATTCTATCTGGGTTTGAGGCTTTGATGTATGCCTGCTGACTCCAGCTGCTACCTGAGCGGCTGAAGACATACACGGCTCCAGAAAAACTTGAAGAATTATTGGTTTGATCACCGTTGATGCCCGTGGCATTGCTGTCCTCACCTGGAGCCCCAACCACCAAGGTATCACCATCAATGGCAACTGATTCACCAAAAAAATCTGTTGCTGCTGTATTTGAGGCTTTGATGTAGGCTTGCTGACTCCAGCCAGTGCCTGTACGTGTGAACACATAGACGGCACCTGAACCTATAAGAGAATTGTTGGACTGATCACCGTTGATACCCGTGGCATTGCTGGACTCGCTTACAGCTCCTACCACTAAGGTATCGCCATCTATGGCAACTGAAGACCCAAATCGATCGTTATTCCCAGTATTTGAAGCTTTGACGTAGGCCTGTTGGCTAAAGGCTGGGTCTATGGTTAGCGGATAGGTGGCTGATTGATCATTGATGGCCAAACTGAGTTGAGAACCCTGCAAATGCATGCTGGCCTCGAGTTCAACTCCATTGGTATCCCAAACTTTCAGCTTTTCGTAGCGGATGGTGGTGTAGTCTGGAGTCTTGAGATTTATTCGGTTGCCACTTTGTAAAACCTCCAGATCAGTCTCAAGTTGCAAGTTGACCATAAAGGGTTGCTGATCAGATTGTCCTTCGGGTCTTTGTTCAATCTGAAACCATTGTTCCAGCTGTTGTTCTGAATTGACCCAGAATTCAGTTATGTGTTCATTCCAGCGATAATGCATTCGGTTGTTTTCAAACCAAATGGCTTTTGGTTTAGTAAATGGCTGTTGCTCAGTAGGCCCCACAGAATCCAACCGCAAGGCTATGGAGTAGTTCGCTTCATCTTCTTGGTAGGGACTTAAAGTGGTGGTGCCATCTGTTCCATAGTTGATGCGCCAGCCATTAGCCGGGTTGGCTGATATGAAGCCCCCATCATCTTGAGGGTAAGCTTGGTATTTTCCCACTTGGATCTGCTTCTGAATGCTTTGCCATTCAGAAGTAGACAGCCCGTCAGGCGTTTGATCCAGTTCAAGCTGCTGGTTTTGAGGTGCTAATAAAATCGCTGACTGAATATCATTAGTTTGTTTATAATGGTTGGCTTGAGATGTGTATGACCCAATGATGAGGACACATAACGTGAACAATTTGGTGTTGTGAAATGTCATAAAGCTTTCCTTGTTTGTTCTAATTGAGCAATGATTGTTAAGAAAATTATACTATGAATTTATGAGGTAGAGATCATTGAATAAATTGAGGTCTCAACTTTATTGTGCTACCAATCGGATGTCATTCATATGCTAAAAGAATTGCCGCGCTGTTTCTACTTAGAAAACACTCGTTATTATTGACACTGTTAAACATAAACAGTAAGCGAATTTAAATGGGTATAAACTGTGATAAATTATAAAAAAACCAATTAAATCTTTTTATATCAGAGACATAAGAGCTATGACTCTCGCCCTCTGGGCGAACCAGCGGTGGTTTTTTGTCACATGTTCAGTAGATAAAATTGCTATCAGTAATCAATCGCTCACTACAATCCGCCCATCCCCCAACACCAAATAATCAGCAACTTCAACCTGTTCAACCAATAGAACGCGGTCGTCTATTTCCACGCCTTGGTAACTGTGGATGTCTTTGGTCATGCGAATGAAGATGTATTTTTTGGCATCTGGGGCGACTTTGAGGCGAATAGGGAAATCGCCTTTGTGACTTTTAACTATTTGGGCCAGTGCCGGGGAAAAAACACTTTGGACTTCGCCCACTTGTCTGATTTCACGCATGATTTTCAAACCATGAACCACGCTGACCAAGGCCACAAAAACCATTAAATACTTTCTCCAACCGGTGGCAAAACTGCTGATGGCTACCATGGTCATCACCACAACGGCAGAAAATAAATAGCCATATTGGCCTGAGCTTGATGAAATGGGTAACACGGGCAACAGTGCGGCCAAACCACTTGCCAACATCAATAATGTCAGTTTGCTGTGTGAGCGCCAGCATGCCCATAACAACAAAACAAAGGTCACCCCAGCGATGATTATTTTGTTTTCAGCCACCCGTGCAAACAGGCTGTGTGGTTCTATCGAGTTCAAGATCAACCAATGCCAGTGATATTCCAACCAACGCAGCGGCGGATTCCACCAACTCATGGCATATTGGTCGGCATCAGGCTGCAGTAAGTTTTCAAACCGCAAAACCAAGTACAACAAAGTCACCAAACCAGCCACCAAGGCACTGATAAACCACTTGGCTTTTCTTTGGTCAAACAACCAAGCCACTGCCAAAATAGCAGGTATGGCAATCGCCGATTCCTTGCTGAGCAGGGCAGTGAAGGTGAAAAAACCTGAAATAATTGCGAAGTGTGTGCGTTTCGATGACCGCAACAACAGAACAACCATCAACAACAATGATGTCATCACCAACAGATCAGCCAGGGTTGCTACCCAGCCATGCACATACACGGCATATGGATTGAGCACAAACAACAAACTACCTAAACAGGCCGTACTTGCAGCCATGCCATACGGGCGCACCATCAGCAACAGCAAAACAGCATTCAAAGCACCCCAACAGACGAAAATCCCATGAAAAAGCTGAGGTGTGTCAAAACACCAATAGGATATAAACAGCCACAGATTAAAGGTCAATGGTCTGTATTGGTAGATGGTCAAATCAAACCATCGGATCCAGGGCAAGCTTAACCAACCCTCAACATCGGCCCTTGATGCCCATTGCAATTCATCATGACTGAAGTAGCCTGCATTGAAAACCAGTGGCAACTGCAGCAAAACCGCCAACAAGAAAAGCCAAAACGCGAGTTGTTTTGTGGTCAAATTTTCCATCAAATGCTTGATGGCGTCCCAATGTGATGGCTTCCGGATTGTATTTTCAGGGTGAGATTGATTGGCCACTGTCACTATTTAAAAGGTGTTTTGGCACATTATAAAGCCACAACTGAAGTGATGTAACTGCTTTGTTTTATTGCATTATTAAATTGCTTGTCCTTGTAACGACCTGCTTGTCGTTAGACCCAATGTACATTAAATTTGGAATAAACGATGAAATATTTGATTTTTTTACTGACGTTGGTAACACAATTTTCACAAGCACAAAGCCTGTTGCAAAACGGTACTTTTGACCAAAATCTAGACCACTGGGATAATCCCAACCTCACACCCGTTTGGGTCAGTAATGATGGTGCGCCTGCTTCAGGAAATGGCAGCATTCAGTTTGGAGATACTTTTAATAATAGTGGTGCAATCTGGATGCAGTCTGACTTGATGCCTGTGGTTGAGGGTTATCAATATATCATGGCCTCATCCTACAAAAAGCCATCTGACAGTGTGACCAATGGCCTGTGGATGTCGATCTACTGGTACGATGAAATGAATAACTACCTTGGAGAATACCCTTGGGATCAACGATTTAGCATCAATCAAGCGGATACCTGGCTTGATTTTGACTATGTGTTTGAAAACATCATCACCGATGCCACCAAGGCTCGTGTGGTGTTGTGGGTTTTAACCGCCGACAGTGGCAATGGTAATTCCTATGGCTTGTTTGACGATGTGATTTTCTTCCAGGATACGGTGTTTGTGAGTGATTTTGATTAATGGAGACATCATCAAACACACCCCTAAATCCCCTCTCAAGAGGGGACTTATAAGCTAAACCAATTATTTCTTCTTTGGCATATACAAATCGGTGATGGTGCCTTCAAAGGCTTCGGCGGCCATGGCGACTGATTCGGCCAAGGTTGGATGAGGATGGATGGTGAGGCCGATGTCGGCGGCTTCACAGCCCATTTCGATGGCCAGGCACAACTCACTGATCAGTTCACCGGCGTTGGTGCCGACGATGCCGGCGCCCAATATGCGGTCGGTTTCAGGGTCGAACAATAACTTGGTAAAGCCTTCGGTGCGGTCGTTGCCGATGGCACGGCCACTGGCTGCCCACGGGAATTTACCGACTTCATAGGCGATGTCTTTTTCTTTGGCTTCCAACTCAGTCAGGCCAACCCAGGCCACTTCCGGGTCAGTGTAAGCCACTGATGGAATGACCATGGCATCGAAATAAACTTTTTCGCCATGTGCGACTTCAGCAGCGATTTTGGCTTCGTGGGTGGCTTTGTGCGCCAACATCGGTTGCCCAACAATATCACCAATGGCGAAAATATGCGGTACATTGGTGCGCATTTGCTTATCGACTTCAATAAATCCTCGGTCAGTGACTTCAACGCCGGCGTTTTCGGCATCAATGAGCTTGCCATTGGGAACGCGTCCAACGGCCACCAACACACGGTCGTAAGTGACTTGTTCTTTTTCATCAAAAGTCACCACCAAACCATTCTTCTTGGGTGTGCATGAGGTCACCTTGCTTTTGAGTTTGATGTCCTTGTATTGTTTTTTGATGTGCTGCATCAATGGTCTGACCAAGTCTTTGTCGGCACCGGGAATGATTTGGTCCATCATTTCAACGATGGTGATTTCAGTGCCCAGAGCCGAATAAACGGTGGCCATTTCCAGGCCGATGATGCCACCACCTATGATCAGCATGCTTTTGGGGATGTCTTTCATGTCCAAAGCATCTGTTGAGTCCATCAGACGTTCATCATCCCAGGGCATACCAGGCAGTTTGAACACTTGTGAACCGGCAGCGATGATACATTGTCTGAAGGTCAGTTTTTCACCATCAATATTCACCGTATGCGCATCTACAAATTTGGCTTCACCGGTTTTGCGATTCACTTTGCGTTGTTTGGCCATTTGACCCAAACCACCGGTGAGCTTTTGGACCACGCTGTTTTTAAAGCCCAACAGTTTTTCACGGTCAATTTCTGGTTTGCCAAAGCTCACGCCATGTGAAGCCATTTGTTCAGTTTCACGGATGATGGCTGCGGTGTGTAGCAGGGCCTTTGAAGGGATACAACCGACATTCAAACACACGCCACCCAAGCTGTCATAACGCTCAATTAACGTCACATCCATACCCAAATCAGCTGCTCTGAATGCTGAGGTGTAACCGCCTGGTCCGGCACCAATCACCAACAGCTCGGTATCAAAATCACCTTCGGGTGTTGGGTTTTGTACCGGATCGGCTGCTGGTTGGGGCTTTTGTTGTGATCCAGTCGCTTGATTTTCTGTGTTGTCAGCTGGCTTGGCCTTTTCTACGGTCTGTTGCTCAACTGTCTGTTCTTCAACAATCTGTTCAGAGACTTCCATGGTACCAATGACCTGACCAATAGAAACCTCATCACCTTCCTTAACTGATATTGATGTAATCACACCCGCTTGTGGGCTGGGAATCTCCATGGTGGCTTTGTCACTTTCCAATGTCACCAGTGATTGGTCTTTGTCAACCTCATCACCTTTGCTGACCAATACTTCAATGACAGGTACGTTATCGAAGTCGCCTATGTCTGGAATCTTGATTTCAATTGTTTTACTCATTGTCTTCTCTAAAATTATTGTTATGAGCCGTCCCACAAAGGAATACCCAAAGCGGTTGCTAATGTTTCTGCATCTTCAATGATGGCGGTGTGCTTGCCGTGATCAACCACATTCACGCGACTGGCATCGGCCAATACCAGGTTGATTTCATAACTGTAATAGGAGCCATTTTTGCTGCTGATGCGTTCACGCAAAATTTGAATCGCTTTAACATCACTGAGTTTTACCATGGGGTTTTTATCATCACGATTCAGACCAATGTGATCCGTTGGTCTTTTTTTGCCCTTGTAAAAATAGCCATAAAAAGTATCAAACACAGCAGGCTTGGTCATGAATTTGAACAGCAACAAACCAGCTGTCAGAAACACACCACCAAAAAATATGCCGAACAACAACAAACCCCATTCTTTGTTTTCCATTCCCATGAAAGCCAATAAAGGTATCAATAAACCCAGAACGCCCACACCGGTAAAAATACCGGAAAAAACATAAGCGCCTTTGGTCGCCTTGAACATCAATAAGTCTGAATTGCTGTGGTCCAGTCGATGGGTCCCGAAATTGGTGCCACCACCTTTTAACGGATGCCAATCAGTTTTTTGTGCCAAAGGATGATTGAAGACTTCCGGGTCAATGCTGCTTACTGCCCGCTTTTTGGCTTCCTCAATCAGTTTTTTCAGCTTGTTGAACATTCTCGGTTAATACCCTTACAGCAGCATTTTTTTCATGTCAGACAAGATGCTCGATAAATACACGATAAAGCGAGCAGCATCTGCGCCATCGATGACCCGATGGTCATAACTTAATGACAACGGCAGCATCAATTTGGGTTCAAATTCTTTGCCATTCCAAACCGGTTTGATGTTGGACTTGGAAACACCCAGGATGGCCACTTCTGGCGCATTGATGATTGGCGTAAATGCTGTACCACCAATACCGCCTAATGAAGAAATTGAAATGCTTCCGCCTTGCATGTCACTTGGTGCCAACTTACCTTCACGGGCTTTAATAGACACATCACGCATTTCTTTGGCGATTTCAAACACTTCTTTTTTGTCACAATCGCGAATCACCGGCACCACCAAGCCATTGGGCGTGTCTACGGCAATACCGATGTGGTAGTATTTTTTGAAAATCAGGTTTTCGCCATCGACATCCAAAGAAGTGTTGAACTTCGGAAATTTTTTCAAGGCTTTGGCCATCGCTTTGACCATAAAGGCCAATGGTGTCAGATTAAAACCTTGCTCTTTGGCTTCGGCTTTATTGGCATTGCGGAAGGCTTCCAGTTCGGTGATGTCCGCTTCATCGTATTGCGTAACATGCGGAATACGCACCCAGTTGCGGTGTAAATATTTCCCGGAAATCTTTTGGATGCGACTCAGTGGTTGTGTTTCCACTTCGCCAAATTCGGTGAAATCAACAGCGGGGAAAGGTGGTACATCAAAGTTTGAAGTCACCACGGTTTGTCCACCGGATTGCATCGCGGTTTTAACATGCTGTTTCACATCCTCACGGGTGATGCGACCTTTTCTGCCGGTGCCGGTTACGGTGCTGATTTCAACACCCAGTTCACGGGCAAATTTACGTACAGCTGGTGAAGCATGTGCCAGTTTGCCTTTGCGTTGTTGTGGTATTTCAACAGGCACTGGTGGTGGTTTGGGTGCTGCTTTGGGTGTTTCCTGATGCTCTGGTTCAGCTTGCTTGACTGTTTTTTCGGTTTTTGCTTCGGTTTTCGCAGGTTCTGCAGTTTGTGCTTGTTCAGTCTTGTTATCAATTGCCGATGTTTTGAGTTTCAACATCGGTGTACCTTTTGAAACCATATCACCTTCATTAACCAAAACGGCTTCTACCACGCCAGCCTCAGGTGTAGGCACTTCAATGGTGGCCTTATCCGATTCCAATGAAATGATGGCGTCTTCGGCATTGACTGTATCGCCAGCCTTGACCAGAACTTCAATGACTTGTACTTCGTCAAAGTCGCCAATATCGGGTATGTTTATTTGTTTGATGTCACTCACGATGTTGTCCTCATCTGGTTCTTGGGTCAGCCACGGAATCATCAATGGCATAAGTCTTTTTCGCTTTGGCAACGGCAGTCTTCGGTAAGTCGCCTGCTTTAACCAATTCAACCACAGTGGTGTAAGCAATGTGGTTGCGATCGACTTCAAAGAAGTTGCGTAATTGTTCGCGGGTGTCACTGCGACCAAAACCATCGGTACCGAGCGTGGTGTAGCTGGCTTTGACCCAAGGTCTGATTTGCTCAGCAAAATCCATCACATAATCAGTCGCTGCAATCACCGGCCCTGGCTGTTTATCCAAACATTGTTCAATGTAGCTGACTTTGGCTTTCTTGTCAGCGTGCAAACGGTTAGTACGAGTCACACTTTGTGCTTCACGTTTCAGTTCGGTCATCGAAGTGGCACTCCAAATATCACAACTGACTTTGAAATCTTGGTTCAACATTTCGGCGGCGGCTTCTACTTCACGTAAAATCGTTCCTGAGCCAATCAATTGGGCTTTGACTTTGGATTTGCCACCATCTTTCAGCAAATACATGCCTTTGATGATGCCTTCTTCCTGTCCTTTGCCCATTTCTGGATGTGGATAGTTTTCATTCATCAACGTCAGGTAGAAATACACATCTTCGTTGTCTGCATACATGCGCTTGAGGCCATGTTGCATGATAACAGCCACTTCGTGGGCATAAGTTGGGTCATAGGAAACACAGTTAGGCACGGTACTGGCAATCAGATGCGAATGACCGTCCTGGTGCTGCAAACCTTCACCATTCAAAGTGGTACGTCCCGCGGTGCCGCCCAACAAAAAGCCTTTGGCTCGCATGTCACCAGCGGCCCAACACAAATCACCAATGCGTTGATGTCCGAACATGGAATAGTAGATATAGAACGGAATCATCGGGATGTTGTAGTTGGCATATGCTGTGGCAGCGGCAATCCATGAAGACATGGCGCCGGCTTCAGTGATGCCTTCTTGCAAAATTTGACCATCGGCAGATTCCTTATAAAACATCAGTTGGTCAGAATCTTCAGGCTCGTATTGCTGCCCCTGGTGTGAATAGATGCCCAGTTGTCTGAACATGCCTTCCATACCAAATGTCCGACCCTCATCACACAGAATCGGCACAATGCGCTCTTTGATGTTTTTGTCACGAAGTAACAGTGACAAAATTCGCACAAATGCCATTGTAGTGGATATTTCACGTTCGCCAGTGCCTTTGGTGATGCTGTCAAAAGCGCTCAGTTCAGGGATTGGTAAGGATTGCTTTTCAAAGGTGCGACTGGGTAAGTAACCACCCAATTCCTGTCGTCGTTGCTGCAGGTACTTAAGTTCTTCAGAGTCATCTGCAGGTTTGTAATATGGCACCTCTTCTAATTGTTCATCTTTGATGGGCACGCGAAACTTATCACGGAAATGACGGATGGCATCGGTGTCCATTTTCTTTTGTTGGTGCGTGGTGTTGGCCGCTTGACCAGCGTGTCCCATACCATAACCTTTTACGGTTTTGGCCAGTATAACTGTAGGTAATCCTTCGGTTTCATTGGCCTCAGCGTAGGCAGCAAACATTTTATGTGGATCGTGGCCACCACGATTAAGTCTCCAAATATCATCGTCGGTCATATTGGAAACCATCTCTTTCAGTTCAGGATATTTGCCAAAAAAGTGTTCTCTGACATAAGCACCGTCTTTGGACTTATAGTTTTGGTAATCGCCGTCAACCGCTTCTTCCATGCGTTTACGCAACAGACCGTCCTTATCTTTGGCCAATAATTTGTCCCAATAGGAGCCCCAAATCACTTTAATCACATTCCAGCCTGCGCCACGGAATACACCTTCGAGCTCTTGAATGATTTTACCGTTGCCTCGAACTGGACCATCCAGTCTTTGCAAATTACAGTTGATCACAAACACCAAGTTATCCAGTTTTTCGCGCCCAGCCAGTGAAATGGCACCCAATGATTCTGGTTCATCGGTTTCACCATCACCCAGGAAGCAATAAACCTTTTTGTCAGTTTTTTCAATCAAACCACGGTTTTGCAAATACTTCATAAACCGGGCTTGATAAATGGCTTGAATGGGGCCCAAACCCATGGATACTGTAGCAAATTGCCAAAAATCAGGCATCAGCCAGGGGTGTGGGTAGGATGATAAACCATCACCATCCACTTCGCGTCTGAAGTTATCCAACTGTTGTTCGTTGATGCGACCTTCCAGGAAAGCACGGGCATACATACCAGGGGCACTGTGACCTTGCATGTAAAGCAAATCACCGCCAGATGGATGATCCGGGCCGCGGAAAAAATGGTTGAAACCCACATCATAAATGGTGGCCGCTGAAGCAAAAGAAGCAATGTGGCCACCCAAAGCACCCGGTCTGCGGTTGGCACGAACCACCATCGCCATGGCATTCCACCTGATGATGGCTCTGATACGCCATTCTAAATCTTTATTACCAGGTGACTTTTTCTCTTCGCCTACCGGAATGGTGTTGAGGTAAGCCGTAGTGGCCTGATAAGGCAAATGACCGCCGGATCTGCGGTTTAAATCAATCAATTGTTCAATCAAAAAATGTGCCCTTTCAGGTCCTTCTTCATTGATAACTGCAGTCAGCGCATCCAACCATTCTTGAGTTTCGATTGGATCCATATCTGGAGTGGTTTTGATGTTTGTCATAATCGTTTTATTATTGTTTGGCTGAATCTTGTTCAGCTTGTAGTTTTTGCGCATCAACGGCAGCAATGGCCACCATATTGACAATCCTCCTCACAGATGAAGAAGGGTTTAATACATGCGCTGGTAATTGAGTGCCCATTAACATGGGACCAACGGTCACACCTTGGGAAAAGTATCTTATCATGTTTATCGCCATGGTGGCTGAATCCAGATTTGGCATCACCAACAAGTTGGCACGTTGTGAATAATTGGCGTTAGGAAAGACATGATTTCTGATGTTTGGCATCAATGCCAACTCAGCATCCATTTCACCTTCAACTGCCAAATCCGGCGCCATTTCTCTGATCAGCTTTAATGCTTTGCGCATTTTATCCGGGCTGTTGCCATCCCTGGTGCCGAAGTTGGAATATGACATCAAAGCCAAACGTGGCGTTTTACCAAAGTCTTTGATTCTGTCAGCTGCACTGATGGCCATATTGGCAATTTCCTGGGCACTTGGGTTTTGATTCACATGAGAATCGGTGATGAAATAATTACCCATGTCGGTAGTTATGGCCGTCAAACCTGCTGGGGTTTGGGTGTTCAAACCAATGATGTCAATGATGTGCTGTAATACTTTTTGGAAACGCCCGGTTAAACCAGCCAGCATGGCATCGGCTTCACCGCGCTTCACCATCAGAGCAGCAATCACGGTACTGCGGGTTCTGACCACGGCTTTGGCGATATCAGGACTGACACCTTTTCGTTCCATGATGCTGTGGTATTGAGTCCAATAGGCTTTGTAACGGGGATCATCCTGGGGATTGACCAATTCAAAGTCACGGCCAATTTCTAGGTTTAAGCCAATTTTCCTGATTCTGAAATTAACCACATCAGGGCGGCCAATCAGAATGGGTTTGGCCAGTTGATCATTATTGATGACTTGAACCGCTCGCAAAACCCGCTCATCTTCGCCCTCGGCAAGCACCACTTTTTTCAATTCTTTTCGTGCTGCATCGAAAACCGGGCGCATCAACAAACCACTTTGGTAGACAAATTCGGTCAGCTGATTTTCATAAGCAGTCATGTCTTCAATATGGCGAGTCGCCACACCGCTTTCCATGGCTGCTTTGGCCACAGCTGGCGCCACATGCAACAAAATACGCGGATCGAATGGTTGCGGAATCAGGTATTCACGACCAAATTTCAATTCCTTACCGCCATAGGCTTTGCTACTCACTTCGCTGGCTTCCAAACGAGCCAGTTTGGCCAAAGCATGGACACAAGCCGTTTTCATCGCTTCATTGATATGCGTTGCGCCCACATCCAGTGCACCCCGGAAAATGTAAGGAAAACACAACACATTATTAACCTGATTGGGGAAATCAGAACGACCAGTAGCAATGATGGCATCAGGCCTGGCTTCAAGCGCCACATCTGGCATGATTTCAGGTGTAGGATTGGCCAGTGCCATAATCAAAGGATCGTTAGCCATGTTTTTGATCATGTCAGGTTTGAGCACACCAGCTACTGAAACACCCAAAAAGATATCAGCACCTTCCAGTGCTTCACTCAAACTTTGTTGCTTAACACCCCTGGCATAGGCTTCTTTGCGGTCCGATTCCAAATCATCACGCCCTTCGAAAAGCACACCATTGGCATCAGAAACAATGATGTTGTCGATATTCATGCCCAAAGCCACCAATAAATCAAGGCAAGCCATGCCTGCTGCACCGGCACCAGATGTCACCAGTTTCACTTTGGCAATGTCTTTGCCGACAATGTGCAAGGCATTAATGACAGCTGCACCACAGATGATGGCCGTACCATGTTGGTCATCATGAAAAACCGGCACTTTCATGCGCTTTTTGAGTTTTTCTTCGATGTAAAAACATTCCGGGGATTTGATGTCTTCGAGGTTGATACCACCGAAAGTGGGCTCCAGGGACGCAATGATATCAATCAGTTTGTCCGGGTCTTTTTCATCAATTTCAATGTCAAACACATCGATGCCGGCAAACTTTTTGAACAACACACCTTTGCCTTCCATCACCGGTTTTGCGGCCAATGGGCCAATGTCTCCCAGTCCCAAAACAGCAGTGCCATTGGTCACCACCGCGACCATATTGGCTCTGGAAGTGTAATCAGCAGCCGTGGCGGGATTTTCAGCAATGGACAAACAGGGCGCAGCCACGCCTGGAGAATAGGCCAAAGCCAAATCCTGCTGTGTGGTCAGCGCCTTGGTGGCGGTGATTTTAATTTTACCGGGCTGTGGATGCTTGTGATAATCCAGCGCAGCCTGTTTGATGTCTGCTCTCAGACTCATGATGTTGTCCCCACAAATCTTTATACAACAAACGCTCATTGCCAATAGGTAATGAGCGTTGTTTGATATTCAATAACCGATACTCAATCCCGAGCGACGGACTCTTGAATTATTCTTGTTCCAATTTAGACTCGTATTGTCCCATGGCTGCCAGCCCATTCATGCGAGCACGGTGTAACAGTTCCGCTTGCGCTGCCTGGACATTGTTCTGAGGATTCGCGCCCCAAACTTTCAAGGCAGATGCTTGTAAAGCTCGACCATAAGAAAAACTCAAAGGCCAAGGTAAATCACCCATGCGATTCATTGCGTCCAAATGTTCAGTGGCTTCGATTTCAGATTGACCACCTGATAAAAACACGATGCCAGCCAATGAAGCAGGTACGGTGTTGAAGAAACAATCCAGCGTGGCTTCAGCCACTTCATCAACATCGGCCTGTTCAGGACAATCAGCACCAGAAACCACCATGCTTGATTTCAAGATACAGGCTTCCAGCACCACATTGTGCTCAAACAATTGATCAAACAAGGTTTTCAAAGTCAGTAAAGTCACTTCGTAAGCTGTTTGGATGTCATGATCTCCATCCATCAATACTTCAGGCTCTACCATTGGTACAAGACCTGCTTCTTGACACAAGGCTGCATAACGAGCCAAAGCATGACAATTGGCATCAATACAGGCTTGTGAAGGGTTGTCTTCGGTGATGGTGATGACCGCACGCCATTTGGCAAAACGCGCACCCAACTCATAATATTCATTCAAACGCTCACGCAAACCATCCAGACCTTCAGTGATTTTCTCTCCATCAAAACCAGCCAAAGGATGGGCGCCTTTGTCGACCTTGATGCCTGGAATCACACCGTTGTCTTGCATGATTTGGGTGAAAGCTACACCATCAGCCGATGATTGTCTCAAGGTTTCATCGAATAAAATGGCTCCCGAAATGTGCTCACCTAAATCAGGTGCGCTGATCAGCATGTGGCGGTAGTCACGGCGATTTTCTTCGGTGCATTCAACACCGATGCTGTCAAAGCGTTTTTTGCACGTACCGGTACTCTCATCGATGGCTAAAATACCACGACCTGGCGCGACCATGGCCGCTGCTGTTTCAATCATTTCATCTAATTTATCAGTCATCTTTATTTCCTGTATTATTTGTTCATTTTATTTGTCTGCGACTTCTTCCAAAATCGCTACGGCGGGTAATTTTTTGCCTTCCAAAAACTCTAAAAAGGCACCGCCACCGGTCGAAATGTACGATAGTTTATCCTGTATTCGATATTTATCAACTGCAGCGAGGGTATCTCCGCCCCCAGCCATGGAAAAACCTTGGCTTTCGGCGATGCCATGGGCCAAAGTACGCGTGCCTTCACCAAATTGATCAAATTCAAAAACACCCACTGGGCCATTCCAAATCACAGTTCCAGCATTTTTAGCCATTTCGGCGTATTTTGCGGCGGTTTTGGGTCCAATATCCAGAATCATTTCATTGTAAGCCACTTCGTCAACATCTTTGATAAAGGCTTGCGCATCTTCGCTGAATGAGGTGGCGACCACCACATCTGTTGGAATAGGAATCTCACTGCCTGCTTGTTTAGCCTGCTCAATTAACTTTTTGGCATCATCTATCAAATCAACTTCACACAATGATTTACCCACCGGATGACCAGCAGCTGCAATGAAAGTATTGGCAATACCACCACCCACCACCAGTTGATCAACTTTTTCAGAGAGTGATTCCAGAACAGTTAG
>JAUHXW010000364.1 GCA_030426705.1 Gammaproteobacteria bacterium | reverse complement strand
CGCAAAGACATGCAAATCAGCACCTCTTTCCAATCTGATCCAACCGACCCACTGACATTTATTTTCTTCACCGGCAATGCGGCTGAAGGCACCAATCAGGGTTTGGAAATGGATTGGGTCTTCCAGGCGACACGCAATTGGTCA
This sequence comes from Gammaproteobacteria bacterium, assembly GCA_030426705.1. Classification (GTDB taxonomy): domain Bacteria; phylum Pseudomonadota; class Gammaproteobacteria; order Xanthomonadales; family Marinicellaceae; genus Marinicella. The sequence continues at coordinate 2,672 of JAUHXW010000364.1, read as the reverse complement.
TTCCACGGTGCTTTAGGACTATTGGATGCCACTTTCAGTGATTATGTTACCGCGGAAGATAATTTCAATGGCCGCAAACAAGCCCACGCACCCGATTATAATTACAATGTTGGATTCACCTTTGAAAGTGATTTTGGCTGGTTTGCACGTGCAGACTTAAATGGCTCAGATGGTTTCTATTTTTCAAACTCTCACGATCAAAAAGCCAAAAGTCGTCAACTACTGAACCTGAAAGTGGGTTATCAAACCTATAACTGGTCTGTTGCCTTGTGGGGTCGCAATGTGCTGGATGAAGAATATGCGGTTCGCGGTTTCTATTTCGGTTTGGAGCCTCCCAACTATGAAAACACCTTGTACAAGCATTTGGGCGATCCACAGCATTTTGGTGTGACTGCCAAATATAACTTTTAGGAGCACAACATGAACGTATCTGTCGAAATCAGTTTATATCCATTGGATCAAAACTACATTCCGCCAATTCAAGACTTTATTGACCGCTTGAACAGCTACGCTGAATTGAAAGTGGTTGAAAACACCATGAGCACCCAGGTTTATGGTAATTATGAGCAAGTTTTGGCCATCGTAAACAAAGAAATGCAACGAACACATCAACAAACACCCAAAGCAGCGTTTGTAATGAAAGTGCTACATGGCGATTTGTCACCGACACAAAAGTAAGCCATGACTGACATTTGGCAACAAATCGTTACAGCGTGGCAAGCACAGTCGCCACTTGAAGTGGTGGCTGTGTTTGCCGCCATCATGTATCTTGTTCTCGCCATCAGGGAAAATATTTGGTGTTGGCTTTTTGCTTTTATCAGCACCGCCATTTACATTTACCTTTTCAACAAGGTTTCATTGCTATCAGAATCCTTGTTGAACATTTATTACCTGATTATGGCTATCTATGGCTGGTATCAATGGAAATTCGGTGACAACCATCATGAGCGACATATCATCAGCTGGCCATGGCGGAAACATGTCATTTTGATTGTGTTAACTGCTTTGATGGTACCAGTTTTGGGTTATACCACCAGCCAATGGGGGGCTTCCATGCCCTATTTGGATGCGTTCACTACCTGCTATGCTGTATTAGCGACAGTAATGGTGGCACATAAGGTTCTGGAAAACTGGCACTATTGGTTGGTCATCAACATCGTTTCAACTTATTTATTCGCAGTCAAAGGGCTTTATTTGACTTCAGCTTTGTTTGCGGTATATGTGATATTGACTGTAATCGGTTATTTCAACTGGCGAAAAACTTATGCCCAGCAAATGGCTTGAAAAGCTACAAAACATTCCTGCTTTTCAATCAGTTGGAATTATTGACGTAAAGCCATTTGCTGAGGGTTTAAGCAATCAATCTATGCTGGTAAGTACTGATCGAAGTCAATGGGTGGTGCGCTTCAATCAACAACAAATTGGCATCAATCGCAAGCTGGAACAACAAGTGCTGCAATTGATTGAACCATTAAACATTTGCCCCAAAATCATCGAATGCAACCCTGCAAACGGGTATTTAATTTCTGAATACATCCCCAAACCAACCTGGATCAGATCAACCTTTAACAACAAACAACAACTCGCCCGTTTGAAAAACCAGCTTGACCGAGTTCATCAAGTTCCATTCAATCACTTGGCGAGTCGGCTGGATCAGCGCATGATGAACTATGTACAATCATTACCAGTTGTTCCCGATGATTTACATACAACCATTATTCAGCAAATTGAGCAATTGGAAAACTTGGAATTTTGGCAAGTTTGCCTATATCTATGCCACTATGATTTGAACCCCAGTAATTTACTCGGCAACCAGCCTTTGATTATTGATTGGGAATTTGCCGGACAGGGTCATGGCTTGATTGACTGGCTGATTTTGGAACACGAAACTGGACACGACTTGCAACACTGTTATCCCAGAGACATCAATCCAGATTGGATTAGACCCTGCAAAAGGTTGATCCAAACCTTGATGGCTTTGTGGCAATTGAATCAATCATCATAAAAAAACTTGTGTAGTCGTTTCATTCAAGTAAAATAGCACTCCACATTTCAAACACGCCCAGGTGGTGAAATTGGTAGACACGCCAGCTTCAGGTGCTGGTGGCCGCAAGGCCGTGGAGGTTCAAGTCCTCTCCTGGGCACCACTACACTCAAAAAAAATTCTGCTATTGCTTGAGAATCTTTCTTAATCGAGCAATTTCTTTAACAATCAGTGCAATGTCATCTTTCCTGTTTTTTTGAAAGGAAAGTTTAACCATTTCACGTTGCAATAACTTGATTCGCTCAGTGATTTCTGACTTTGGACTAATTTTAAATTTTTCATTACGAATGTTGTTGATGGCTTTTTGTGTCAACGAGTTAATCAACATGTCTAAGTTCCTCTTACTTTTGCATTCAGCCAACATATCAATGTTTGCTGTCCTCACTCACACAATAAAGAGCTGCTAAGCAGCTCGACCCGCCGAGCCGGTTAGGCAGCGCAGGCAATGAATACATTTCGATTTTTGCGAAGCAAAAGAAGAGGTGTATGAATGCCGTAGCGCGTGAATGGAATCAAGGCAATTTGCCGAAGGCAAGACGACTGTATGGATACAGGAGTTAGGGTCGAGACAGGATCAGAGACCGAAGCCTTGATGAAATGAGCGATAAGCTGTGAGCGTAAGCGGCCG
>JAUHXW010000363.1 GCA_030426705.1 Gammaproteobacteria bacterium | reverse complement strand
TCAGATGGAGCTTGTGGACTCGACCGTTGATCAGATTCAGGAAATTTCCAATTGGATCAAGATGCTCGGGGGAGAAGACGTAGTTTATTCAGGTATGCCTTCCAAAGCTGATATCAGTAGAATGGTGTTCCCCAGGTTGTTTGGTGGTGGTCATGCCTATTTGGAGCTGACCGGCAATGATTTATTGACCACTGGTGTGGCCATTATGGCCAGTCCGCCAGGTAAACGGGTTTCCAGTATTCAATTATTGTCAGGAGGTGAAAAAGCCTTGACTGCTGTGTCACTGGTATTTGCTATTTTCAATTTGAATCCAGCGCCGTTTTGTATGCTGGATGAGGTCGATGCGCCTTTGGATGATGCCAATGTGGGCCGTTTTTCAGCGATGGTGGCTGAAATGTCAGAGAAAGTTCAATTCCTGTTTGTGTCACACAATAAAGTCACAATGGAAATTGCCAATCAGCTGATGGGCGTAACCATGCGCGAGGCCGGAGTTTCACGATTGGTCAGTGTAGACTTGGCCGAAGCCGCACAACTGGCCAGCGAATAAGAGCCAACCATGTTGCGCTGCGCTGTATGCCAAACGCCCAGCCAACAATCACTCTGTACAGGTTGTCAAAGTTTATTGGAGCCACCTGAAAACCCTTGCCAAATTTGTGCCAAACCCCTTAATCAGCCCAATGGTGTTTGCGGAGAATGTAGGGCAGATCCACCCGCATTCAGTCAAACCTATTGCGCCACCATTTATCAAGCACCAGTGGATCATTGGGTGCAACAACTGAAATTTGGTGAACGCCTGGATCGAGCCCGAATCATGGCAGAGGCCTTGGTTGATTTACTGATCGAAGTTAATAACAGCGTACCCATCATCCCAGTACCCTTACACCCAAAGCGATTGCGCAAGCGAGGTTATAACCAGGCCTATGAAATCGCCAAAATTATCTGTAAACAACAAAACCGACCCTTGCTATCTGATGTATTGATAAGAATCAAAAACACTGAAATGCAAGCTGAACTCCACGAAAAGCAACGCAAAGCCAATGTCCGTGCTGCATTCAAAGTCATCAAACCCATCAACCACGACAGCGTATTGTTGCTTGACGATGTGATGACCACCGGACAAACTTTGCGCTCAGCAGCTCAATGCTTGCAAAAAGCCGGAATTGAAACAGTTATGGTGACTGTGTTTGCCAGATCGGGTGGATAATTGAAATCTAAGCTAAAATCAGAGACTAAAATCAGAAAAATCCGGGATATACGTCTATTGAGAGATAACAATCAATGAAATGAGTCTTGAATATGGTGAGCTCAAAATCAATTAAAACTCCCAATAAGCCGGAATCAGCAGGATGAACAAGGTAAACAATTCCAATCGACCAAATATCATGGCGACGGTCAATACGGATTTACCGCCGTCAGATAAGCTGGCGTAATTGGCGCCGGCATCTCCGAGGGCAGGGCCGAGGTTGGTCAGGCAGGCCAGGGATGCGGAAAAGGCCGTGGTTAAATCTTCGCCCAGGCTGGCCAGGGTCAGACCAAATACACACAACAGGTACGAAGAAAGCTGATACCGAATCGAGGACCCGATAGTTAACGGTTTTGCCATTGATTTTGACCAGATATTTGCCGTGAGGATGAATCAGGCGATACAGTTCGCGCATGCTCATTTTGAACAACAAAATCATGCGTATCACTTTAAAGCCACCGCCGGTTGAACCCGCACAGCCACCGATGGTGCTGAACAGAATCAACAAAATAGGCAAGGCACCCGGCCACAGATGAAATGACTCAGTGGTAAAGCCGGTGGTGGTACCCACTGAAACAGCCTGAAAAGTACCTTGTCGGATGGATTCATACAAGGTGTCGGTGGTGCCGGTCATGTACAGTTGGAATGAGGTTATGGCAGCTGCCACTGACAGAAAACCGAGGAAGACTTTAACTTCGGTATCCAGCAAATAAGTACGGATAGAGGCAGCTTTCCAGGCCAAAAAGTGTGACGCAAAATTAATGCCAGCGATGATCATAAAAATGACAGCAATCATTTCAATCAGTGAATTATTGAAATGGCCCATGGATGCATCGTAGGATGAAAAACCACCGATAGATATGGTGGAAAAGGCATGACAAATGGCATCAAACATGTTCATGCCAGCCATGTAATAACTCAAGGTACACATCACTGTGATGCCGAGATAAATATACCACAAGGCTTTGGCGGTTTCGGTGATACGAGGTGTCAGTTTTTGGTCCTTCATGGGGCCGGGTGTTTCGGCTTTGAATATCTGCATACCACCAATGCGTAACATCGGCAATACGGCTACGGCCAGAACGATGATACCCATGCCGCCAAACCATTGGAGTTGTTGCCGGTAGTATTTGATTGAATGCGGTAATTCATCAATGTTGGTCAAGATGGTGGCGCCGGTGGTGGTCAAACCGGAAATGGATTCAAATATGGCATCTGTAACCGATAAATTCATGTGATCAGATAAGTAAAGCGGTAATGATCCAGCCAAACCCACAATCAACCAGGAAGCGCCGACCACCAAAAACCCACTGCGAATTTTCAATTCGGCATCCATGTTGCGGTACATAAAAAATGGAATCGCGCCAATCAATGCCAAAGTACCAAACCCCTCAAGGAAAGGCAAAATGTCGCCATCCTGATATATCCAACCCACCAAAGCGGGTGGCAACATCATCGAACTGGAAACCAGTAACAGCAGGCCAATGATTTTTGCAATCAGACGTGGGTTCATGACATCACAGGAAGGAAGCGTCGACCTCAAACAGGCGCTTCAGGTCGTTGATGTTGCGTTTA